>JAHYJF010000063.1 GCA_019428955.1 Burkholderiaceae bacterium | reverse complement strand
CCGCGCCGACGTAGCCGCCTGCAACGCCCGCCACGACGGTCATGTGCTGGTAGTCGTCGGCCGCGGCAACGAGCACGTCCTGGCCGGCATTGGCGCCGCTCTGGTCGTCATTGACCTTGGCGCCGGTCGCGATGAAGGCACTGGTAGTCGCGCTGTTGACGCTGACCACGCCGCTGACGCCCACACCTACCGTACCGCCGCCGCCAGCAATGCCAAAACTCTCGACACTGTCGCGGTTGGTAGCCGTCACCGCCACGCCGCGCACGCTGTCGGTGCTCACCTCAATACTGCGATCCTTGGTGACCTGGTCGCCACCGACGTTGTCGGACGAACTCTCCGGAGACAGGTCGCTGGTGCCGGCGGTGTCCGGCGGCGCCACTTCGATCTTGCCGGAATAACCGCCATCGCCGTCCAGTCCGCTGAACTCGGACTCACCCGTATCGGTCGCGTAGAGGGCAGCCCCGAACTTGCCGAGGCTCGCCGTGCTTGCCGCGTCGCCATCGCCGGTGACGTCGGCGTTGCGGCCAACATAGGCCTCGGTAGTCTTGTTGAGCACGGTCACGGCCGCGGCCGCGCCAACGCCCGCCGTACCGCCTATACCCAGCGAACCGCCGATGTTGTCCACCGACGTGCTGGCGTCGGCGTCGATGATGACGTTGCCCTTGGCATGGACCAGGGCCACGCCGCTGCTGAGCGAGCTGGAGTCGGTGGGAATGTCGTCGCCGATAAAGGCGTTGGTGGTGACGTTCATCACCATTATTCCGGCCGCCAGCGAGACGCCGGCCGTACCGCCGACGCCGAGAGTCATCGCAATCGAGCCCGCTTCCTCGCTGGACTGGGCCTCGACCTTGACGTCGCCTTCGGCGTTGACCGTCGCGCCGCCGATGAAGGCGGTCGTATTCTTGTTCAGCGCAAGAACCTCGACGCCGGCAGCAACACCAGCCGTGCCGCCGGCCCCAACCGTTCCACCTACGCTGAGAATATCGGTGGAATCGTAGGCGCGCACATGCACGCCCTGCGTGCCAGAGGCCGCCGGCAGACCGGCGACAGCGGCATCGACGTTGATCTGGGCGCCATCGGCGATATAGGCGCGCGTGGTCTCATTCATCACCTGCACTGGCACGGACCCGCCCACACCGGCGGTCGAACCGCCCGCGCCAGCAGCGACAACCGCCAGCAGATCCTCGCTCGAGGTAGCCTCGACCGTCAGGCCGACGGAACCATTGGAGCGGACATGGGAGCCCGCGCCGACATAGGCCTTGACCGTGTCGTTGTGCACCAGGGTCGAGTTCGAGACGCCCACACCGGCGGAACTGACGCCGATCGCGGCGCTGCCGGCCACGAGGTTGAAGTCGGCCGAGTCGTCGGCCTTGATGCTCAGGTCGCCACCGGTCTGCACGCTGGCATGGCCGGCCAAGGAATCGCCAATGTAGGCGAGGGTGTCCGTGGTGACCACATAGATGCCCGCGGACAGTGCGACTGCGAAGCCGCCGGCGCCGATGTTGGCCGCGACCGAGAAAACCTTCTCGTCCGAGGCCGCGTCGATGGTCATGTCGTCCAGCGCGTACACCGTCGCGGTGTCGGTCACGAAGGCGCTGGTATTCTTGGTTATCACGCCGATGTCGATGCCGGCTCCGATACCGCCGGTGCCCCCGTAGGAGCCGCCGCCGGCGATGGAGAAGACGTCGCTGGCGTCGCTCGCCCGCAGCAGCACATCCTGCTCGGCATTGGCGCTGGTCAGGACGGAGTTGACCTGTGCTCCCGCGCCCAGGTATGCCTCGGTCGTCTCGGTCAGCACGTTGACCGTTACCGAGCCGCCGACACCGACCGAAGACCCGCCGGAGAAGCCGGCCGCGATCGTCATCACGTCTTCGAAAGAGGTGGCGGTCACGGCAAGGCCGCGCGCCGCCTCGGTGGTGCGCTGGCCGGAGCCGTTGCGCTCGCCGCTCTGCACGGCATGGGTACCGTCGTTACCCTTGGCCGTGATCTGCGCATTGGCGCCAACCCAGGCCTTGACCTCGTCGGTGTGGACGAAGGTGGTATTCGAAACTCCGACCGCTGTCGAACTCAGGCTCACCGACGCGTTGCCCGCGATGGCGGTGAGGTCGGTGTCGCCAGCCGCCTGGACGACGACGCTACCGTTGGCATCGACGACCGCACCGTCACCGATGTAGGCATGGATGTGATTGGTGTCGACGATCACCGACACCGCGCCGCCGACGGCGACGCTGCTGTTGCTGAAGCCGATATTGGCTGCAATCGAAAGCTGCTCCTGGGTCGCGAAGGATTCGACAACCACGCTGCCCCCGGCATCGACATCGGCCGAGTTGCCGATCGAGGCGGTGACGTTCTGGGTCAGCACCTGGACGTCGATCGCGGCGCCGACGCCAGCCGAGTCGAGACTGGCAGCCAGTGCACCGGCAAGGTCGAATACTTCCATGTCGTCGAGCGCGCGCACGCTGACGTCCTGCGCCGTGGCGGCGGTATAGAGGGCGCGCTGATTAACCTGCGCGTTGGGAGCGATCGACGCAGTGGTATTGTCGGTGTATACGCCGACAACGAACGAACCTGCAACCGCAGGCCCGCTTTGCGAGGCGGCGCCGCCCAGGGCGATCCCGGCGACTTTCGGGTCGTCTCCGTCACCGAGCAACGGGAGATCGAGCTTCAGGGAACTCACCGACGCATCGGCGAGCACTGCGATGGCCTGCGCGGCATCGACATCGGCAGCGCCGATCGATGCCGTGGTGGTGTTGGTCATCACGTTGACCGATACCGCGGCCCCGACGCCCGCTCCGCCGCTGCCGCCGACCGCCGCAGCCCCTGCTCCTGCGATGTTCTGTACGCCAAGGTCGCTGCGCGCGCCGATGGTGACGCCCGCCGACGACTTGAGGTCGGCGCCAGCCACCACATCGGCGGTGGTCGTGAACGCCCCGACGTTGACCGCAACCGCCCCGGCAACCGAGGTATTGGAACCGCTGCCGCTGCCCTGCGAACCAGCGCCGGCCAATGCCCAGGTGACGACGTCGTCCGACTGACCTGCCGGGGTGAGCGCTTCCACGGAGATACCAGCAGCCGACACCTCGGCGTTGCCAATCCGGGCTTCGTTGTGGCCAACGGCCACGTTGACGCCGACTGCGGCGCCGACCGCGTTGTTGCCCTGCTCACCGCCGCTGGACACCGCCAGCCCGATGGCCTTGATCGTCGAGTCGAGTTCGCTCGTCGAGCGCACCGTCACGGCACCGCCGGTAGCGGTGATGACCGCGCCGTCCTCGACCAAGGCCTTCGAATCGGCGCTGATCACGCTGACGCCGATGGCAGCGCCCACCTTCACCGAGGCGCCCTGGCCCTTCGCGCCGGTATCTGCCTCGGCGCTCTGACCTTCGGCATTGGTGGCCGCGGTGTTGGCGTCGCTGGTCTTGTCGTTCGCATTCGGGGCCGACACGGTCTTGGCGCGCGACCCGGTGGCGGTCTTGCTCTTGCCGTAATCAGTATTCTGCGCACTCTCCTCGTCGGCAGTCTTGCTCGAGTCGTCTTCCTTCTGCTCGGCGCCCTTGGCGCTGGCTTGCGCCTCGTTCACGCTCTTGACTGTGGAACTGGCTTCGACTGTCGCTCCGCTCGGAGCAACGATCGTGCCGTCAACCGACGCTTCGGTAGTGTCGATGGCCACCACGACACCGATGGCGACGCCCACGCCCACGCCCTTGCCGCCGGCGGCGCCGTCGGCCTTGGTGTCGAGCAGGTTGGTGTGGGATGCAGTGACGCTCAGCGCGCCGCTGGTGGTCAGGTCGGTCCCAGCCCCAAGGCGGGCAGCGACATCGTGGTCGGAGATGGCGATCGCCACTGCGCCACTGACTGCCGTGCCCTCGGCCGAATTGGCGCCAGCCAAGGCGGCCGTGGACATGGTGTTGTCCGAGTTGGCAACAAGCGTGGTGTTGCCCGACGTTGCGCTGGTCGTAAAGGCGACGCCGTCCTCGACCTCGGCAAGCGCGGTGTTGCCGACGATATTGAGCCCGAAAGATGCGCCCACGCCCAAGGTCGTGCCACCGGCCGGTCCGGTCGGTTCAGCGAGGACCTTGCTGGCAGTATCGCTGGTGGCCGCAATCCAGACGTCCCCCGTGCCGGTAATGTTGACCGTACTGCCCGCCACTGCACGCGCCTCGGTATCCAGGTTGGCGATGCTGATGGCGACTGAGCCGGCAACGCCGATCTTCCCGCCACTGGCGCCCGACTTGGCGAGCGCATTGAACGAATGGGTGCTGTCGATCAGCCTGTGGTCAGTGCCAGTGCCGGCATCGGCAAGCGTGATCGGCTTGCCGGCCAGCGCATCGTCGCGCGTGGCAGCGAGCAGCATCCTGCCTTCGCTGAGCAGGATCACGTAGTAGGTGCTGCCATCGACCAGGTCGCCGATGTTGTCCGATGAACCAGCCGCGCTAACGTAAACGACGGCCTCGCCGGTCTGGAAACCGTTGTCCGCGCCAGCCTCGAGCAGCACTACGTTGCCAGCGGGATCGAACACGATGTCGTCGGCGAACTTGAGGAAACCGGGCTCCAGCCGATGCCCGGTGCCGGTTGCGCCCGGCTTGAGGTCAATGATGTCGGTCCCCGCCCGGGCGTGATCCGCGCTGTCGGACAGTTTTATTCTTCCCTCGCCAACCACGACAACGAAGTACTCCTTGTCGTCTTCGAGTCCGGCGATGACTGTGTTCGTGTTGCCGAAGGCACCTTTCTTGTAGGTGACGGCATCTCCGGTATAGAGCTCGCTGCCGAACCCGATGAAGATAGTGTCGTCATCGACATTTACCACTTGTTCCAACAAAGGCTTGATCTTGATTTCGCGCTCGGCCATCACCGCTTCGGCGCTGAAGCCATCGCCGTGAACCTGTGCGCCGGCCTCGACATTGGCAAGATTGGTGACGTTAGCGACGTTGACCGCGACGGCCGCGCCGACGCTCGTGCCGTCACCGGTCACCGTTGCGCTGCCGTCAGCAACGGCACCCGAGTCAGTTGCATTGGCCGAATACAGGGCGACCGCTCCGGTGCCGGCGCCAGCGCCGGCGGTAATGATCCGGCCCGCCGGTATCGATGAATCGGTCGTCGAATTGGAAACAGTAACTGCCACCGCACCGGCAACGCTGACCTTGGTCCCGTTGCCGCCGCTGCCCTGGGAAGTCTCGGCGCTCGCATCGCTGGTATCGGTTACCTGCTTGCCGCCAGCATCCTGGGAACGATCGTCGACCGCGGAGTGTTGATCGGCGATCTTGTCGTCGACGGTCTTACCGTTGTTGTCGCTGGTGTTCTTGTCCTCGTCGCCACCACCGGCCACGCTGGCCTTGGCGCGCGACTTGTTCGACGACACGGTCTTCGCGTTGAATGCCACGTTGCCGCCGGCACTGAGGTCTCTGCCGGTTGTCGCCAGCACGCTATCGGTGGCGATCACCAGTGCCAGCGATATCCCCACTCCGGTATCCCCCGACTTGGTATCGCCAATGGCTTCGGCAAGATTGGAGCCTTCGTGCTGCGCACTGAGAATCACATCACCAGCAACGCTCGCCGTGCCACCAGTTCCGATGACCGCCCCGGTTTCATTGTTGCTGACCGCCACTACGATCACCGGCGTCACCGCGGTCGCACCCTTGGCACCGCCGGTGCCTACGGTTTCCATCGCGTTCTTCGAAGTCGCGCTGATCGCGAGATTGTTTACCCCGGAAAGGGTTACGCCATTGTCCAGACCAGCCGCCGTATCGGTTTCGCCGACATTGACCGCAATCGACGCCCCTACGCCGACTCCAGTGGTACCCTCCGCCTTGCCGCTGGCGGTGGCTTTATTGACCGCGAAGTTCTCCGCGGTGATCGTTACGTTGCCGCCAACGTTGAGCGCCGCGGAGGTTCCCACCGCAGCGGTAGCGTGCGACAAGCCGACATTGACCGCCAGGCCACCCGCCACGCCCGTGTCGGCGGCACTTGCGCCGGAAATCGCCTCGGCGCTGAACGTGTGCGTCTTGTCGGTCAGCACCTCGGCCATCAAGGCCTCGACGACCAGGCCGTCGGCCGTAATCGTCGTCGAGTCCCCTACCAACGCCTCGTTGGTTACGCTGGCAACGTTTACCGCAACTGCAATACCAATGCCGGTGACCTCCGACCCGTAATCGAAACTGTGCTCGGCGCCCGTGGCAGCGGGCGCGCCGTCGATTAGGTCCTGCAAGCCGGTGGCGCCGCCCGCTTCAGCGTGCGCCTTGGTGTCATAAAGCGACACCTTGCCGTCCTCGACCCGAACGAAATAAGGAGCGTCATTGGTAAGGCCACTGATGCTGGCGCCGCCACCGTTCTTGTAGACGACGCGATCGCCGGTGGTAAGGCTTACCTTGTCGCCAAGGTCAATCGTATTGGCGCTGTAATCGACGATACCCGCAGCTGTCGGATCGAACTTGATCGTCGCGCCAACCGTGCTTGCATCCGCGATGGCTGCTGAGTCGCTGTTGTTTTCGGAATGAACGGTGACTACTCCGGTACCGCCGAGTCCAGCACCGATCGAGGTGCCGTCCTGGATCGAGGCCCGCGAAGTCGAACTGCTCACGGTGACCGCAGCGGCTCCAGCCACCTGAATCTTTTGGGAATTGCCGTCTTCGCCAGTGGCCTCGGCCGAGGCCTTGTCTCCTGGCGCCGGCGTCTTGTTGGTCGCGTCCTTGCCGTTGTCGCTGGCAACCGCCTTGGCGCGGTCATCCGCGAAGAGCGCACTTTCGTTGACCTTGGTATTGACGCCACCGTCGGTTTCTTCCTGCGATCCCTCGGCTGGCTTGTCGCTTTCCGCACCGCCCGCGACGCTCGCGCGCGCCTTGGTCCTGTTGTTCGCAGTCGAGCGTGCGTTGAACGCCGCCGCGCCGTCCGCGTTGACGCTGCGCGCTGTTGTCGCGCTTACCAGGTCGGTCGCAATCGTCAGCCCAAGGGAGATTCCAACTCCGGTATCACCGGACGAAGTGTCGCCCCTGACCTGCGTGTCAGCCGCGCCTCCATGCCTGGCGGTAACGGTCAGATCACCGTCGAGCTGAGTCACCGATCCGAGTGTTCCCAGAACCGCATTGGTGTCGTTGTTGGCGACGGTGATGCCGATAAGCGGGGTTACCGCCAGATCTCCCTTGGCCCCGCCCTCGACCACGGTCTTGGCAATATTCTTCGACATCGACTCGATGGTCACGTCGTTGGCACCCGATCCGCCGACCAGGTCGGCGCCGTTGCCCAGAACCGCATCGGTATCGGTAATCGCGACGTTGAGTGCGAATGACGGGCCCACCCCGACCTTGCCGGTGCCGGTTTGCTGCGCGGAGGCCTTTACGTTGCTTGCAACGTAGTTCTCGGCCCTGATGAGCACATTGCCGCCATTGATGGCCACGCTGGTGCCGTCATCGATGCCGGCACCCGCCTCGGTAATGACCACCCCGATCGCCAGGGCGCCAGCGACACCAACCGACCCTCCGCTCGCACCGGCGATTGCCGTGACGCCGAAGCGGCTGGTCTTGCTTTCATCGGTGAACGTGTGACCGGATCCGGTGCCGGCGCCAGTGAGGGCGCGCGCGTTGGTGCCGGCCAGGGCGTCGGCCGAGTTGTTGTAGAGCTTGACCTTGCCGTCGGCTTGAACGCCGACGTAGTAGGGGGCGCCATCCGTGAGGCCGGCAAGCGCGGTATTGCCGGAAGCGCCCTTGTGATAGTAGATCTTGTCGCCAGTCTGCAGCCCGTGCGCTCCGTCCAGCAGCACAATGGTTCCATTTCCTGCATCGACTCCCGACTTCTGGCAATCAAGGGTGCGATCGCCCATCAGGGCCGTGACATTCATCGCCCCCGCCTGGACACCGCTGCCGGCGACGAAGGCGTGGTTGTCGACCACATCGACACCGATCGCCGCGGCAATCCCGACCGCGTTCGAGTTGCCCGAACCGATTACCGTGTTGCTGCCATCCGCAACGGTCTGCGTGCTGGCGATGCTGACCGAAGAAACGTCCAGCAAACCAGTGGCAATGACGTGTCCGGATGTATCCACGAACGCCAACGTGTTGTCGACCAGGGTGCCGACCGAAACGGCGCCGGCAAAGCCGAGCAGGCCGCCGGAAGGAGTGGCCGCGTCGTTCTCTTCGAGGGCCTTCTCTGACTCGTTGCGATCATCACCGGTCTGACCGCTTTCAGTCGCGCCACCAAGTGTCGAGCGCGCCAGTGCGGTCAGCGTGTTTTGCGAACCAGCCAGCACCGAGACCGACGCCGCGTCGACTGTGGCACTGCCGGAAATCGAAGCCTCTGCGCCGCCGGTGATTACGGCGACGCCCAGGGTCGCGCCCGCGCCCCCAGCGGACCCGTCTGCCAACGCGGCACCGACCGTGGCATTGTCGGCATCGAGAATGAAGGCTCCGGTCACGTCGATATCTGCGTTACCCGACACCCTCGCATTCGCGTTGCTGATGATCACCACGCTCGCGATCGCCGCATCGGTGTTGGTATCGGTCTTGCCGGCCAGTGCCGCCATTGAAGCGCTCGCGTAGACGCTGGAACGAGCGGTAGCGCTCAGTGCGCCGGCGGTTATGTCGGCACCCGTGCCGATCGAGATGTCGGCCGCTGAATTCGCGTAGATAAAGGCGAACTGAAAATCGCCCAGACCGAGGCTGTCGTTGTCGACGTTCAGCACCGACGTGGCGGCGAAAGTGATCTGGTCCGCTACCAGCGTGCCGTTGACATCAATGTCGGCATCGGCGTCGGCATAGAACTCGTTGCCGTCGGTGCCGATCGGCGGCAGGCCGGTGTCGGTCATCGTCACGCGCAGCGTGATGTCATCAGCGGTCAGGCTGACTGATGCCGGAACGGAAATATCGGCATCGGACGAAATGGTCAGTGCGTAGTCGAGCACCCCGGTTCCGCTCAGCACGACGCTGTCGCTAAACAGATCCTGCATCCCGCCAGTAAAGTTGATCGTCAGTTCGTCGGCGGTGGGGGCGAGGAGATCGAACGTGCCCAGGTCGATGGTCACGGTATCTGCGAATGCAGACTGAACAGGGGTCCCGCCAAAACGAGAGATGTTGATTACGCTGTCGGCTGGAACGATCGTGCTCTCACCAACGAGATTGCTGGCACTGTCCGTGAGTCTGATCTTTAGTCCGCCATCGTCAACCACCCGGAGGGTGAAATCGGTGGCGACGGGATCCACCGTGGGCAGGTATGAGATATCCGCCGACAGCAGCAGGCGCGGCTCCAGTGGCTCGACCGAGAAACTCTGGCGGCGCGGGGGACGATATTGCAGCTTGGCAGTTGTGGGCAACTTCGGTCGGAAGGCCTCGCTGATCAGGTTGGCAATTGACGAAACGGCAAATGCGTTGCGAACCGAGCGAAGGACTTTCATGATGACTCCCTGGCAAGAATGGCTGGTCGTGAGTGGCGAAGCCCTCACGCATTGATTTTTCTTTGCTCCGCTACGTTGTTAGTCTTCAGGCGGCGAGAACCTCAGGCGCAGCCGAGTTCCACACTGCACCATCACAAGATTGCAAGTTTGGTCGCCCCCATAGGAAGCGGCCGGACTTTTTGATGATTGCCACAGGTTATAAGGCCTAGAAATACGGGTCCACATACGTATAAACCACAATACGAACTTAATAGGTGAAAGCACGTAACAAAGCCGTAAACTCATACCCTTGCATCTCTTTATTAAACTAATTTCAGCGGACGCAATTTTCCGACGAGCTTGCTTGGTTACTTGCCAGATGGTGATTGACCAAATACACAGCTCGCTCCAGTGCCCATGAGCGGACAAGACGATTCAGCGCCCACGATTCCATCCCGGTTCGGGCCACAGCGTCCTGCTGGCATGACACCTCGGGAGCAGTTCATCGATCTTATCGAAGGACTCGGTGTGCCCTTCGGCCGCGAAGATTCGTTCAAGCTCGGGCCGCGAAGCGTGATCGCCGACCGGGTTCTGGTCGGAATTCAGGCGGTCAGCCTGCCCGCCGGTAAATTCCTCGAAATCGGCTCATCGTTGGGCATGCCCAAACAATGCCTGCCGCTACTGGAACAGCACTTCGCCGAAGCAAACGCGGTGTTCTTTGGAATCGAAGATCGTGACCGCGGATCTATCTACAAGATCTACCTGGAGTTCTGGGAGAAGGTGCGCAGCGAGGTGAAGCGCACCGGGTCACGAACTCCCCAGTTGCTGCACCTGGGAGTGAAGTGGGATCCGGACCGGCCAGGACTCTACGCACGGGCCAGCTACACCTGTCATCCATTGTTGAGCGCCCGCGAAGTCACGCGCCGGATCAAAGACATCTACGCGCAAGTCGGACCGGAGAGCGCCTGCGACCAGGCACTGGGCATCATCCGGCGCGGAATCAAGAACAACCCGGCGGCGGCAATGATCTATCTGGAAGTCGGCGAGAGCGACAACCCACGCTACTCCTTCGACATCAATCTCTACAAGACCGGGATCAAGGTAGCGGACGCCGCCGATGAACTGCGCCGGGCCGGCGCGCATTTCGAGATCACTTCCGAAGCAATGGAGTTGGCGCTGCAACGCCTGTGGCAGTGCCAGCTCGGGCATATTTCAGGCGGCACCGATCGACACGATCGCGAGTTCCTGAGCGTGTATGGCGAAATCCAGCCGCTTTGAGAACCCGGCCGCGCGGCTTCAGCGCCCCGGATAGCTCGGCTTCAGCGGCCCAGATAGCGCGCCTGCAGGTGGGTGCGCAGATGGGCCGTATCGAGCGCGGCCCCGCTGGCCCGAACCACCAGTTCAGCCGTTTCCCAACGGCTGGCCTGCGACCAGATCTCGTCCTTGAGCCAGCCGAGCACCGGCGCCAGGTCGCCGGCAGCAACACGCGTATCGCAATCTGGCCTGGCGCGGCGGATCGCGGCAAACCACTGGGCCGCGTACAGCGCGCCCAAGGTGTAGCTCGGGAAATAGCCGAACGCCCCTTCGGTCCAGTGCACGTCCTGCAGGCAGCCGTCGGCGTAGTCGCCCCGGGTGTCGACGCCGAGCAATTCGCCCATCCGCGCGTCCCACAGCGCCGGGATCTCATCGGGCTCGATCTCGTTTTCGATCAAGGCGCGTTCGATCTCGTAGCGCAGCATCACGTGCGCCGGGTAGGTCACCTCGTCGGCATCGACCCTGATCTTGGCCGGGCGCACGCGGGTGAGCAAATGGTGCAGGTTCTCGGGCTCGAATGCCTCCTGGGCGCCGAACTGTGCCACCAGCAGCGGCGCGAGCAAGCCGACGAAAGCGCGGCTGCGTCCGAGCTGCATCTCGAAGCTCAGGCTCTGGCTTTCGTGGATGCCATAGGAGCGCGCCAGACCAACCGGCTGCCCCAGCCATTCGCGCGGCAGGTTCTGCTCGTAGCGCGCGTGGCCGGTCTCGTGGATCGTCCCCATCAGGCTTTGCGAGAAATCGTTCTTGCCGTAGCGGGTGGTGAGCCGCACATCCTCCGGAACTCCACCGCTGAACGGATGCATGCTCTCGTCGAGCCGGCCGGAATTGAAATCGAACTGGAGCAGCTTCATCACCGCCAGTCCGAGCTCGCGCTGCGCCGCGGCCGGGAACGGTCCCTGGGGCAAGACCACCTTATCCCTGGCCTGGCGCTCCACGGCCTGGGCAATCAGGCCCGGCAGCCAGGAACCCAGGTCGGCGAACAGGCCGTCAAGCTCGACGCTGCGCATGCCCGGTTCATAGCGATCGAGCAGCGCGTCATAGCGCGACAGCCCGCCGTCAGCGGCCAGCAGCCGCGCCTCTTCCCGGGCGATGCGCACCACCGGGCGAAAGTTTTCCAGGAATCCCTGCCAGTCGTTGGCCTTGCGCTGCTGCCGCCAGGCGTGCTCGCAGCGCGCGCCGGCCAGGGTCTTCTCCTCGACCAGCGACTCCGGCACGGCGTTGGCCTGTCGCCAGCCGCGCTCCATCTCGCGCAAATTGGCCCGCTCCAAGGGCTCCAGCGATTCGCCCTGGGCGTTGCGCAGCAGTGCGACCCAGCTCGGATCGGTCTGGGTGCGATGGATAAGAGCGTCGAGTTCGGCCTGGGCCTCGGCCCGCGCGGTCGCGCCGCCGGGCGGCATCACCGCCAACCGATCCCAGCCGAGCATCGCCGCGGCGTGACCATAGCGATGCAGGCGCTGGTGACGCCTAACCAGTTCGGTATAGGCTGGTTTGGATTGAGCTTGCTTCGCGCTGCTGGCGGTCATCGGTCAGTTTCCGTTGGCTGTGGTCGGCCCGGCGCCGGCTGCGGCGCCGAAGCGGTAGAACGGCGCTGGTTCAGACGTGCAAAGCGTGGCCCAGGGCGCGCAGCGCGGCTTCCTGCACCGCTTCGCCCAGCGTCGGGTGGGCGTGGATGGTGCCGGCCACGTCTTCGAGCAGTGCGCCCATCTCGATCGAATGCGAGAACGCCGTGCACAGTTCGGCAACTCCGCGCCCCACCGCCTGCCAGCCGACGATGCGATGGTCGTCACGGCGCGCGACTACGCGCACAAAACCCTCGGCAGCAGAAAGCGTCAGTGCGCGGCCGTTGGCGGCGAACGGGAAGGTGGCGCTCAGGCACTCCGCTCCGGCCTCGGGCGGACATTTGCCGACCACGACCACTTCCGGATCGGTGAAACACACCGCCGGAATCGCGACCGGATCGAAGCGCCGAACCTTGCCGGCCACCAGTTCGGCGACCATCTCGCCCTGCGCCATCGCGCGATGCGCTAACATCGGTTCTCCGGTCAGGTCGCCGATCGCGTAGACCCCTCGCATCGAGGTCGCGCAACGATCGTCAACCTTGATGAACGCTCCCTGCATGTCGAGCTGCAGGCGCTCGAGCTCCCAGCCGCTCACGCGGGGACGGCGCCCGACCGCAACCAGGACTGCGTCGGCGGCGATGTCACTTTCGGCGCCATCGGCAGCGCGCACCCGCAGCGCATCGCCGGCCTCATTCATGCCCTGAACCCGGGTCGAGAGCTGGACGTGCACCCCCAGGCGCTTGAGTCCGGCGGCCAGCGGCCGGGTGAGTTCCTCGTCGTAGCCGGGCAGCACCCGCTCGAGCGCCTCGACCACGGTGACCTCGGCGCCGAGCTTGCGGTAGGCCGTGCCCAGTTCGAGCCCGATGTAGCCGGCGCCCACCACCACCAGGCGTTGCGGCACGCTCTTCGGCGAGAGCGCCTCGGTTGCCGACCAGACCTTGCCGCCAAACGGCAGCATCGGCAGCTCGACCGGTTCCGACCCGCAGGCGAGCAACAGGTGCTGGCAGGCGATGCGCGCCGGCTCGCCTGCGCCCTGGACCTCGACGGTCTTGCCGTCGAGGATCCTGGCCCAGCCCTTGATCACCGTGACGCCGTGCTTCTTGAGCAGCGCCCCGACCCCGCCGGTGAGCCGGGTCACGATCCCGTCCTTCCAGCCCACGGTCTGGGCAATGTCGATGCGCGGCGACTTGGTGCGAATCCCCATCGCCGCTCCCGATCCGTTACCCGCGGCCAGCTGGCGCACGCGCGCGAACTCGTCGGCGGCGTGAATCAGCGCCTTGGATGGAATGCAGCCGATGTTGAGGCAGGTTCCGCCCAGCTGGTCGGCCTCGACCAGCACGGTCGCCACGCCCAACTGCGCTGCCCTGATGGCCGCGACATAGCCCCCGGGGCCGGCGCCGATCACTAGCAGGGTGGTGGTTTGGTTGTGCATGATGACTCCGCTACTGCGCCGGGCGCGTCGAACCCGAGGAACTCGCGCTCTGGCGTACTACGAAATGAACAGCGTGGCGGGATTCTCGAGATAGCCGCGCAGCGTCTGGACGAATTCGGCACCATCGGCACCGTCGACCACCCGGTGGTCGAACGATGACGAGAGGTTCATCAGCAGGCGCGGCACGACCGCGCCGCCGCGGAACATCGGTCGCTCGATAATGCGATTGACGCCGACGATGGCCACTTCCGGATGATTGATAACCGGCGTCGAGACGATTCCTCCCAACGGCCCGAGGCTCGAGATCGTGATCGTCGAGCCCGATAGTTCGTCGCGGCTGACCTTGCCCTCGCGCGCGGCCTGCGCCAGTCGTGTGACTTCCTCGGCACAGGCCCAGGGATCGAGCATCTCGGCGTGCCGCACTACCGGCACCATCAAGCCCGAGGGCGTCTGGGTGGCAATGCCGATGTGCACCGCGTGATAGCGGGTGATCACCCCTGCTTCATCGTCGAAATGGGCATTGACCTGGGGAAAATCACGCGCCGCCAGTGCGATGGCCCGCATCAGGAAGGGCAGCACCGTCAGCTTGGCACGCTCGCGGCCGTGGGTGGCGTTGAGCCGGGAGCGCAGCGCCTCGAGCTCGGTGACGTCGAGTTCCTCGACGTAACTGAAGTGCGGGATGCGGCGCTTGGCTTCCTGCATCTTCTGCGCGATCTTGCGGCGCAGTCCGATTACCGCGATCTCCTCTACGCCATGACGTTGGGCATAGCGCAGGTCGGCCTCGCCGGGACCGCGAGCACGCCGCTGGGCATAGGCATCGAGATCCTCGTGGAGCACCCGGCCGGCCGGGCCGGTGCCGGGCACGAAGCGCAGTTCCAGGCCCATCTCCAGCGCCCTACGCCGCACCGCCGGGGAGGCCAGCGGGCGGTCCTCGGCGCGCAGCTGCACCCCGGTCGGCCCAGGGGTGCC
>JAHYJF010000458.1 GCA_019428955.1 Burkholderiaceae bacterium | reverse complement strand
AATCCGCCGTCGGCGCAATGCTCTGTCTGCGCTTTCTGACAGCCGCCGAACGCAATGCCCGGACCCGCGCCGCGCCCAAAGTCATTTGGGAATCACCCGTGGTTTCGTATCTCTTCCAGCTATCGGCAAGCGGCAAAGGATGCGATTGCGCGTTGCACGACCGCCGATTCACCGGCGGTCGAATTGACATCCACCAGTGTGGCAGCGCGATCGGCCACGCTGCCGTTGACCGCGATCTTGAATTTGCGCGGCAGGTAGGCGAATTCCGGATGAAAGGTTGACCATTGGCGGATCAACTCGCACCACACGAATGAGTCGACGATTTCGTCCCTGGCCACGCCGGCGAAATGGTCCGTGGTGGTGTTGCGCACGCAGTTGCGTCGATGACACCAGTCCGTAGGGAATCGCCACGCGCAGCATCGGCGCATAACGCTGAATATAGAGGCCGTTCTGCAGCCGCAGCGGACGGAAGTCGTCCTCCGACAGTTCGCCGGCAAGATGGCGCCGTGTCTGGTCGCGGAACTGGCTTACGCGCTCGTCCACGATGCATTGGTCGATTTCGTCGTATTGGTACATGGTCTCGCCTGCCGGTCTGCCCGCCCTCACGGGCTGGCGCTCATGGTCTTGCTAATTCAGGCGGTAGCGTAATAAACTCCAGTTATAAGTAGAACGACTAAAGACGTATATTCTTATAACTGCATGCTATATAGGTTTCGGCCATGAATTTTCAGCAGCTGCGCTACGTGCGCGAGACGGTACGCCGCGGGCTCAACCTCACCGAAGCCGCCAACTCCCTACATACTTCCCAGCCGGGAGTGTCGAAGCAGATCCGTGAACTCGAGAACGAGCTCGGATTCGAGATCTTCGTGCGCCGCGGCAAGCGCATTTCGGCCGTCACCGAACCGGGAAAGGGCGTGCTCGGCATCATCGATCGCGTGCTCCAGGAGGCCGACAATCTGAAGCGCGCTGCGCGCGATTTCAGCGACCGGGATGCGGGCGGGCTTACCATCGCCACCACCCATACTCAAGCACGCTACGCCCTGCCGCGCGTGGTGGCGGAATTCAAGCGCCGCTACCCAAAGGTGCATCTGACCTTACAACAGGGCAGTCCGCCGCAACTGGCGAAAATGGTGCAGTCCGGGGCTGCTGATATCGCCATCGCAACCGAGGCCCTGGGACTTTCTCCGGGGCTGCTCGCATTGCCCGCCTACAGCTGGAACCATTGCGTGGTGGTGCCGCCCAGGCATCCTTTGCTCGAGGTGGGCGGGCTCACGCTCGAGGAACTGGCGAAATACCCCATCGTCACCTATGAGGCCGCGTTCGCCGGGCGCACGCAAATAGATGCAGCGTTTACCGCGCGCGAGCTCGCCGTGGACGTGGTGCTGTCGGCCATCGACGCCGACGTGATCAAGACCTATGTCGAGCTTGGTTTGGGCATAGGTATCATCGCCGCCATGGCTTTCGACGCCGAGCGCGATCCTAAGCTGCGCGCGATCGACTGCTCGCACCTGTTCCGCTCCAACACCACGCGCGTGGCTGTGAAGCGCGGTAGCCTGCTGCGCGGCTACGCCTACGAATTTATCGAGCTGTTCGCACCGGCCCTGAACCGCAAGCTGATCGAGCACTCGCTGGCAGGCGAGGGCGAGTTGTACGAGCTCTGAGCGCGTCGCGGCGGCCTCGCGTGCGTGCCCGGGCTAGCCGACGCTCATCGCGCAGGTGGCGTCTCACTCGCCTACTTGCCTGGCAGTTTGGCGCGGTGCTTGGTGCACCTGGAACCGATGCTCTCCCCGAAACCGCTTGCCGCTGCTCTCGGTCTTGCCGAGCAGACGATCTATAACCGCCACTCCACCGGTTGGGGCGCGACAATCATCCTGTCCGGTCGAACGACAATCATGATGGCCGGTGGTGAGGAGTCGAAGGCGGCGTAGCCGCCGTAGATGACGAGCCACCGGCGGCGGCCGGGTTGGCGGGGTTCAAGAT
>JAHYJF010000457.1 GCA_019428955.1 Burkholderiaceae bacterium | reverse complement strand
CGAAGGCCGTCGTAAGGGCGAAGAAGCAAAGCGATTGCGCGAGGCGACGTTTCCAGTAGGCATGCTGGCCGGGACGGGTTCGGAACCATGGAAGGCTCTGTGGGAATCCGCCCGCCAGTTCTCGCAGGAGTTGGCCTATTCCGGTAAGGCGTTTCCTGTCGTGGAGGACGGTGCCCATTGCGTACTGTGCCAGCAAGATATCGGACACGCGGCGGTTCATCGCCTGAATCAGTTTGAAGCGTTCGTGGTTTCGACCACGGAACGTGAACTCCAGCGGTTCAGGTCGAATTTCGCCCAGTTGCGCAAGGCGTTCGTCGAACTCAAGACAACAACCGAAGGCGTTGAAGACACGCTCAGGGAAATCCGCATCGAGCATGAAGCCGTTGCGGACGCTATTGCTGCAGCTCTGGCTGCGAACGAAAGCCGCCGCACGGCTGTCGTTGCGGCGCTCGCCCACGATAAAGACCTTGCCGCCGATAACCCCGACCTCGTTTCCATAGTCCGTGAAACCGAAGCGCTTGCCGGGGAGATCGAGGCCCGAATCAAGACGCTGCGCACCAGTGCCACCGACGAGACACGCAAACGCATGACTGCCGAGGCGCAGGAGCTGCGCGCCCGCAAGCTGTTGGCACCGCATCAGCAGACCGTTCTTGATGATATCGAGCGGCGGAAGAAGTACGCCGCTTGCGGGCTGTGCATCGAGGAAACCAAGACTCAGACGATTACGCAGAAAAGCTCTGCCGTTACGAAGGCAGTCGTGTCGCAACGACTGAAGCAGAGTTTCAGCGATGAACTGGTCAATCTGGCCTTCAGCCACATTGAGGTCGAGTTGAAGGAACTCGGTGGCGCGGACGGTGTGTTCTACCACAAGCTCGTTTTTACACGTGCGCCCGGCGTTGACCTGCCTAAAGTCGTCAGCGAGGGCGAGCAGCGCTGCCTCTCCATCGCGGCGTTCTTTGCAGAACTCAGCACAGCCGACGAGCTGTCCGGCATCGTGTTCGACGATCCGGTGTCCTCACTCGATTACCAATGGCGCCAGGGTGTGGCGCGGCGTTTGGTTCAAGAAGCCAAGACGCGACAAGTCATCGTCTTCACGCATGATGTCGTCTTTCTGCTACTTCTTAAGCAATTCGCAGAGGAGCTGGCGGTCGAGCAGTGTGACCAGCACGTCCGGTTCCTGTCCAAGGGTGCAGGGGTGTGCTCGGAGGAATTGCCCTGGGTCGCGCTGCCGATCAAGAAGAAAATCGGCTATTTGAAGAACGGCTGGCAGGCCGCCGATAAGCTCTCTCGTGATGGTCATCAGGACGCCTACGAGAAGGATGCCAAGTATCTCTACGGGTTGTTGCGTGAAGCCTGGGAGCGCGCTCTTGAGGAAGTGCTTCTTGGTGGCGTGGTCGAACGCTACAGGCCGAGCATCCAGACGCAACAGGTTGCCCAGATCGCGGATATCACCCCCGAGGACTGCAAGACGGTTGAGACGGCGATGACAAAATGCTCGAAGTGCCTGCCTGGACATGACCAAGCAGCGGCAGCCCGTGCGCCGGTTCCCGGTCCGGCGGAACTCAAGTCCGATATTGAAGCGCTGGATGACTGGGTTGCAGCGATCCGCAATCGTCGCAAGAAGGGTTCGGGGGTCTGAGCCATGGAAGAAGCTGCCGAACTCTCCGACTACCTGCCGCTCGCCTTCAAGACCCCGAAGGAGCAGGAATATATCGAGTTCCTGTGGGACGCTTTCGAGACGAACCACACGCACGGCAAATACCAGTTTGCCTTCCTCGCCTATCACATGCTCACGATGAGCTTCGTCTATTTCAACATCTGGCAGATAAAGCAGACGACGCCAAATGATTTCGCGATGGGCCTGATCGGCTTCGGCAAGGACATCGAGAAGAGCCTCCTCGAAGCCACCTCACCGTTCGTGTTCAGCACCGTGAACGAGCGCAGCATCCTGCGCTTTCTCAAGCTCATCGCCTGCGACAAC
>JAHYJF010000456.1 GCA_019428955.1 Burkholderiaceae bacterium | reverse complement strand
ACATCGCCCTGGGCCTGCTGGCGCAGCACGACGCCATGACCGCCCGCGAACTCGCCGCCGTATTGGAGCTGCCCTCGGTCGAGGCGCTGCAACCGTGGATCAAGCGGCTGCTGGAGTGGGATCTGATCCAGAGCGCAGGGCGCACGCAAGCCACGCGCTATTTCGTCGCCCCGGGGCTGCTGCGCCATCTCGATTTTGCCGGGGAAAAGACCCTGAAACGGATCGGGCCGCACCGGCTCGCAGCCCTGATTCTGGAAGACCTCAAGCGCTACCCCGAATCCGCGATCGGCGATATCCGCCAGCGTATCGGCAGCGAAATCCACCCGAGGCAGGTCAAGCGTGCGCTGGATGGCCTGATCGACAAGGGCGACGTGCGCTTTGAGGGCGACAAGCGCTGGCGGCGCTACTGGGCGGTGTCATGAACGGGCTATCGGACAAACTGCGCCCTATCGGCAATAGCCGGGCGATAGAAAATGGCCGATACGCCGGCGCAGGACAAATAAATCAAAGCCTTATATCGATCACCGCAGGTGCGGCATGGTCGATAGAGGCAAGGCCGAACCCAGTGCAGCCCAGTGGCGTGCCATCGCTTGCCAGGAGGCAGCCCGTGATGGAGGCGCAGAAAAAACAAAGGCCGCTGATTCGCTACGCGGGTTCAGCGGCCGAAACCTCGATAGGTCCAAAGCCGATAGGCAGTGAACTCAGCGCGAGAGCGTATCCCGAACGGCCTGTATGTCAAGCCAGGCTGGCCTTGGCCCAAGAACAGCAACGAGACCCTGCATGCCTACATTGAACTGGATCGGCAAAGAAGCCGTCGTCAAACACCACAAAGAAGTGCCGTTCCGACTGCTGGAGCCGGTGCCCGAGCTGTCCTGCGGCGATGCCGACAGCGGCAACCTGATCGTGCAGGGCGACAACCTGCACGCGCTCAAGGCGCTGCTGCCCCGCTACGCCGGGCAGGTGAAGTGCATCTACATCGACCCGCCCTACAACACCGGCAACGAGGGCTGGGTCTACAACGACAACGTCAACAGCCCGGAGATCCGCAAGTGGCTGGGCGAGGTGGTCGGCAAGGAAGGCGAGACGCTGGACCGGCACGACCGCTGGCTGTCGATGATGTACCCGCGCCTGGTTCTGTTGAAACAGTTCCTGCGCGAGGATGGCGCGATCTTCGTGTCCATCGACGACAACGAGGTCGGCAACCTGCAAGCCCTGATGCGCGAGGTCTTCGGCGCCACGAATGAGGTCGCCACCATCGTCTGGGAGAAGGGCAAGAAGGGCGACTCGAAGCTCGTATCCGTCACGCATGAATACATCGTCGCTTTTGCGCGCAGCAAGGCTCTGCTCAAGGAGCGAAAGGTCCGCTGGCGACGCAGGAAGCCGGGCATCGACGCCGTACTTGAGCACTACGAGAGCTTGCGCAAGAAGCACGGTGACGACCACACCTCGATCCGCAAGGAAATCATGGCTTGGTACCGCGCTTTGCCCAAGGGTGATCCGCGCAAGGGGCACAAGCACTACAACTGGTCTGACAAGCGCGGGCTTTACTTCGCAGCGGACTTTGCGGGACCAGATGACGGTCGCGAGAACCGCCCGCGCTATCCGATCCTGCACCCCGTCACCCAGCAGCCCTGTGCAATGCCCTCGACTGGCTGGCGATGGGAAGAGGACACGACGAAGGCGGCGCTAGCCGAAGATCCACCTCGCATCCACTTTGGCAAGAACCACACCACGATTCCCAACCGCAAGAGCTACCTATTCGAGGTCGACGAAGAACCGATGATGAGCGTGTTCTACAAGGACGGACGGGCGGCCACGCTGGAGGTCGAAGCGATCCTTGGCGCGGGGGCGTTTCCGTTTCCGAAGGACTCCGAGGTTATTGCGGACCTGGTGGGGATGGTGGTCGAGCCCGGTGACCTCGTGCTCGATAGCTTTGGCGGCTCCGGAACCACGGCGCACGCTGTACTCAGGCTGAACCAGCACTTGA
>JAHYJF010000455.1 GCA_019428955.1 Burkholderiaceae bacterium | reverse complement strand
CAGGCGTGCGCATCCACGACCTGCGCCATACCTTCGCCTCCTTGCTGGTCAGCGGGGGCGCGTCGCTGGAGATGATCGGCAAGCTGCTGGGGCATTCCCAGATGCGCACCACGCAACGCTATGCGCATATGATGGACTCGCCCTTGCGGGACGGGGTCAATGCGGTCGCGGAGATGATGAAGCCGCAGCTGCGCATTGTTCAGGGCGGGCGCTGAACTCGCCCTGAACGGGGATCAACGCCGTTATTGCGGTTTTTTGAGCGCCCGCCAGATCGGGCTGAGTTTGCGCCGGATCTGGCTTTCATCCGGAACAGACCCATCCTTGGCGTTCGCCACGAACCATTCCTGACCTTCCGCGACAAGCTCGGCCTGCGATTCCGGCAATCCATGCTCAAACAGCCTGATCATAAGGGCTTGAAGCATCCCCTCCCAATCGTGCCGGGACGACCGCCCGGGGCTGACATGAACCCGGTGCAACGGATCGTACTCGTCTTCAAAGCGCTGGGCCGTTTTGGCCGTCACCAGAAGGTCGTCCACTTCGATAGCTACCCCTTGGGCGGGATCGGTGATGACTTTCCATGCGCCAGTGTCCTGCTGCCGGATGCGCCAGACCAGGCAGGCCTTGGGACCAGGGCGGTTGCGCCGAAACAGAGGCATAATGTCCTCGGCACAGACCGCCACGAGCCCAACCAGCGGTTCGGTTCCGCAGCAATGGACCAAGCCAATGCTGACGACAATTTCAATGATTCCCTCGGTCGCCCATCCCACAATATCGGCAGGCGCGCATCCCCAACGCACAGCCAAATCCTCCAAAGCCCAGAAAACACGTGGTGGTAAAGCCATCGCTTCGTCCTTTTCGAAGTTTGCATGAGGGCGCGCGCGGCGTTGATCACAGACGTGCCGAGAGAGCCCCGACGCCACCCTGAGCCTGCAACTTTCGGTTGTTAATATAGCGACTAAACTCGCCCATAAAAAATGGGGCATTCCAGAAAGCTTCAATAAAACAAGGGGTGGCACAAAGGGCGCGATGAATACGCCGGTTTATGCCACCCTGCCTCCCCCTGTCCTCTGCTCCCCTGCACCCCGTGACGCAATCGCTCGCAATCGGGCGCAAAAGGGGAAGGACTCACAGATGTTGGATACGCAGGACAGCCGCCATGAAGGGCCCGACATGGGCCTGTTGGA
The DNA here is from genome assembly GCA_019428955.1 of Burkholderiaceae bacterium. GTDB lineage: Bacteria > Pseudomonadota > Gammaproteobacteria > Burkholderiales > Burkholderiaceae_E > JAGXFR01. The sequence continues at coordinate 803 of JAHYJF010000455.1, read as the reverse complement.
GGACTGGATCAGTCGGCATGATCTGGCGATCAGCCTCGGAGTGTCGGAGGACACGCTGTGGCGGTGGGACATGAGGCGCACCGGCCCGCAGAGCATCAAGCTGGGGCGGAAGGTCTATTACCGGCGCAGCACCGTGCGCAGCTGGCTTGAGGCCAGAGAACAGACACGCAAGACACCGTCGCGGAGTCGGCGATGACCGCGCCCTTTCCCTTCCGCAAGCGCCAGGCGCGGGACGCAGCGCGCGCCGACTGGCTCGACGAGCGGCGGCGCGAGGCACGGTTGGTCGTGGCCGATGTGGTGCATCATTCCGACCATCTGATCCGACTGGCCTGCAACGTACTCGTCCAGCATGGCGAAACCCACGAGGAGCGCGAGGACGCGCGCATCCTGCTGGTCGTGCTTGATGCCAAGACCCCAGGGCGGGGCGGCGATGACCAGCGAGATCCGGAGGTGGTGCGATGACCCGACGCGGCACCCCCGAGGCCGATTTGCAGCGCGCCGTTGTTCAGGCGCTGCGCATTGCCCTGCCCCGCGATGCCATCGTGCATCACTGCGCCAACGAGGTGACTGAGCCGGGACCGCGAGGGGCAAAACGCCAGGCGATCCTGGTCGGCATGGGCGTTCATGCGGGATTCGCCGATCTGATGATCCTGAGTGACGGTCGCGTGCTGTTCCTCGAGCTGAAAGCACCGAAAGGACGGCTGCGCCCGACGCAGGAGACCTTCCGCGATGCGGTGCTCACGCAGGGCTTTGCCTGGGCGCTGGTGCGCTCGGTCGACGATGCGCTCGGCGCACTGGCTGAC
>JAHYJF010000454.1 GCA_019428955.1 Burkholderiaceae bacterium | reverse complement strand
GGCGGCCGCGGCGGTTTCGGCGGCTGCGGCGGCGGGCGTGGCGCTGATCCGCTCGGGATTGCAGGGCATCGATGCACAAGCCAAGCTCGCGCAGTCGATGGACACCACCGTCGCCAGCATCCAGACGCTCGCTTGGGCGGGGGAACTGGCGGGCGTCTCGCTCGGCGAGATCGAGCAGGCGGCGGGCATGCTGACCCGGAGGCTCAGCGAAGCGGCAACCGGCGCCGGACCCGCAGTGGTCGCGCTGGGCAAGCTGCGGCTGGCGGCGAAGGATCTGCAGGCGTTGCCGCTCGATGAGCGCATTGCGGCGATCCAGGATGCCCTCGTCGCTTACGTACCGGAAGCGGAACGCGCGGCGGTGGCATCGGACCTCTTCGGCGATCGGGCCTCGCTCGTCTTCACCCGGATCGACACCGCGACGCTGCGGCAGGCCAGCACGGACGTGCGCGCCTTCGGCGTGGTGGTGTCGCAAACCGATGCGGCGCAGATCGAACGCACCAATGATGCGATCGCGCGGCTCGGACTGCTGGGTCAGGGGCTCGCCAACCAGCTGGCGGTGGCGGCGGCCCCGGCGCTCGAAGGCCTCGCCGATGCGCTCGCGCGGCTGACGGCCACCACCGGCCCGGTCGGCGGTGCGATTGCGGCGCTACTCGACAACCTTGATCGCTTCGCCGCCTATGCAACGGTAGCGGCGGTGGCACTGACGATGCGCATGACCCCGGCGGTGATCGCCGGGGCGCTTGCGGTAGGGCGGCTGACACAGGCGCTGGTGCTGACACGGGCGGCGCTCATTCGCACCGGCTGGGGTGCGGCGGTGGTGCTTGCCGGGGAACTGGCCTACCGGATCGGCAGGACGGGCGAGGCAGCCGATGCGTCATCAGCAGCACAGGCGCGGATGAACGAGGCGCTCGGCCTCTATGCGCAGGTTGGCGGCCCCAATGCCCGCGCCGAGGCGATTGCCGCAACGCAAGCCTATGTCGATGAGGCTGCGGCCAAGCTCGAAAGCGCCGAGGCGTCATTGGCGCTTCTGCGCGCGATGCAGCAGGAAGCGCAGGCCCGGGTGCCGGAAGGCTTCACCGCTGGGGCCTTCGCCAATGACATGGCCGCCAACGATCTTCGGCTGGCGGTGGAGGCAGCAGACGCGCTGCAGGCGGAACTGACAGCGGCGCGGGCACGGCTTGCCGAGCTCGAGGCTTCCGATCCGGCGGCACCGCTGGTTGCAGCATCCGGTGCCGCCGCTACGCTCAGCGGCGCCCTCGCGGGGGCCACGACGCGCGCCACGCGGCTCACGGCGGCGCTCGGCAAGGCGCCCGAAGCCTTGGCGAGCCTGCAGGATCAGGCGGCGGTGATCTCGGCCGGGCTCAATGCCGCGGCGATGGGTTATGACCGGCTCGGGGTCTCGGCGGCGCAATACCGCGCCGGGCTCGAGCGGGAATATGGTCTGGCGCAACTCACGCATTATGAGCAGCGGCAACTGGCGCAGGAGCAGATCGAGGCGCGCGTCGCGCTCTTTGCTGCAAACCAGCGCCGCCAGGCCGAGCTTGATGCCTATCTCGCGGGGCTGGCGGAGCTTCCCGCTGCGGAAGCCGCCGCTGGCAGTGCCGCGGTGGCGGCGGCGGAACAGGCGGCAACCGGCTGGGCCGCGGTGACCGCGGCGCTCGGCGATTATGCAACCTCCGCGATGGACTGGGGCACGGGGCTGGGCGAGACCCTGTCCCGCGCCTTCCAGAGCGCGGAATCGGCGTTCCGCACTTTCGCGATGACCGGCAAGCTCGACTTCAAGGGCCTCGTGCAATCGATCCTCGCGGATCTCGCCACGCTTGCCTTCAAGAGCGCGGTGCTGGGGCCGATCGCCAAATGGCTGGGCTCCACCTTTCCGGCGCTCTTTGCCCCGGTCGCGCATGCGGGCGGCATGGTCGGGGCGGCGGGGCCGACGCGTGCGGTCTCGCCGCTTCTGTTCGCCGGGGCACCGCATCTGCATTCCGGCGGC
>JAHYJF010000453.1 GCA_019428955.1 Burkholderiaceae bacterium | reverse complement strand
GTCGACCTGCCCCGCCTGCTGCAGGATCTCCCGAAGATCGAGGACCTGCTCGAAACCGAGGACGACGCGCCGATCATCAGGATGATCAACGCGCTGCTCACGCAGGCCAGCCGTGATGGCGCCTCTGACATCCATATCGAGCCCTACGAAAGCCATTCGCTGGTGCGTTTCCGCGTCGACGGGACGCTGCGCGATGTGGTGCGCCCGCGCCGCGAGCTGCACGCCGCGCTGGTATCGCGCATCAAGATCATGGCGAGCCTCGACATTGCCGAGAAACGCCTGCCACAGGACGGCCGCATTACGCTGCGCATCGGCGGCAAGCAACTCGACGTGCGGGTATCGACCTTGCCGACCGGGCACGGCGAGCGGGCCGTGCTGCGCCTGCTCGACAAGGAGGCCGGCCGGCTCGACCTCACCAACCTGGGGATGAACAACGATACCCTGCGCCGCTTCGATACGATGGTCCACCAACCGCATGGGATCGTGCTGGTTACCGGACCGACCGGCTCGGGCAAGACCACCACCCTCTACGCGGCGCTGGCGAGGATCGATACCGCCACCACCAACGTCCTGACCGTCGAAGACCCGATCGAGTACGACATCGAGGGTGTGGGACAGACCCAGGTCAACGCGCGCATCGACATGAGTTTTGCTCGGGCACTGCGCTCGATCCTGCGCCAGGACCCGGACGTGGTGATGATCGGTGAGGTCCGCGACCTGGAGACCGCGCAGATCGCGGTTCAGGCTTCGCTGACCGGTCACCTGGTGCTCGCGACCCTGCACACCAATGATTCGGTGGCCGCGATCACCCGCCTGATCGACATGGGTGTCGAGCCCTTCCTGCTGGCTTCTTCGCTGGTCGGCGTAGTCGGGCAGCGGCTGGTGCGCAAGCTCTGCAGCCAGTGCCGCGAGCCCGATCCGGTGGGCGGCGGCTGGCGGGCTTCCGGATGCGTCGCCTGCGGACGAACCGGGTTCCAGGGCCGTACCGGAATCTATGAACTGCTCGCAGTCGATGACCCGATTCGCGCCCAGATTCACCAGGGTGCCTCGGAAGCCGAGATTCGTAGCGGTGCGCTGGTGAGGGGCCTGATCTCGATGCGTGACGACGGCCAGCGCTGGGTCAGCGCCGGCGTGACCTCCGTTGACGAGGTAATCAGGGTCACGCGGGACTGAGGCTGTCATGCCCGCATACAAGTACGAAGCGGCCAACGAGAAGGGGACCATCGAGCACGGTGTGCTCGATGCCGATTCTCCGCGCCACGCCCGCAACCTGCTGCGCCAGCGCTCGCTGGTGCCGATCCGGGTTGCTCCGGTGCACGAGGGCGCGCGCCAGATGCCGGGGCTGCGCACCCGCCTGAGCCGCAACGAATTGACCATGGTGACCCGCCAGTTGGCCAGCCTTCTGGCGGCGCGGGTGCCGCTCGAGCGCGCCCTGGGGGCGGTCATCGAACAGGCGGAACGCGCAGCAGTGCGCGACCGCTTTGCGGCGGTACGCGCCGACGTGGTTGGGGGCCAGACTTTTGCCCAGGCCCTGGCCCGACACCCTGATGATTTCCCGGACGTCTATCGGGCGCTGGTAGGGGCCGGCGAACAATCGGGCGATCTGGGTCTGGTGATGGGCCGACTGGCCGACTATATCGAGAACCGGACCGCCCTGACGCAGAAATTGGTCCTCGCTTTCACCTACCCGATGATCGTCACGGTAGTGGCGGTGCTGGTGGTGATCGCGATGCTGACTTACGTCGTGCCGCAGGTGGTGGGGGTGTTCGAGCAGACGCGTCAGAACCTGCCGCCGCTGACCGTAGCGATGATAGCGATCTCGGATTTCGTGCGGGTCTACGGAATCTGGCTGCTGGCCGCCCTCATTGCCGCCCTCAGCGCTTTCCGCGTGGCGCTGCGCGCGCCGACCGCGCGGCTGGCATGGCATCGGCGCCTGCTCGACATGCCGCTCGCTGGGCGGATGATCCGGGGCATGAACACCGCCCGGTTC
>JAHYJF010000062.1 GCA_019428955.1 Burkholderiaceae bacterium | reverse complement strand
GGCAGTGGTCGGATCCGCTGCCCTGGTCCGCAGCCGGTGGGCAAAGGTGCTGTTGCGCATCCTCCGAGATCGACCGGGCCAGCTGCATCGGCCCGTGCTGCGGCCCGGAGAACTCGATCACGCAAGCGCGCGCCGCCGCCATGGTGTTACCCACGACGAGCATCAGCGCCACAAACAGCGCCAACCAACGCTTGGTACCGGTCTTCATCTCGGCTGGAAACTCAACCCACGCAGTGAATGCCGGTCACGATAGGGGGGCTTTCTTATGACCTCCTTAATCCCCACCGATTTACTCGCGTACTGGCGCGTTCACACGTCGATGTTGCGCGCAACCAGCGCGTTGTTCTCGATGAACGCCCGGCGCGGTTCGACGTTGTCACCCATCAGGGTGACAAACAGCTCGTCGGCCGCGATCGCGTCCTCGATCTGCACCCTCAGCAGCCTGCGGGCGTTGGGGTCGATGGTCGTTTCCCACAACTGCTCGGCGTTCATCTCGCCCAGCCCCTTGTAGCGCTGCCGGCTGACGCCGCGCTCGGCTTCAGCGAGCAGCCAGCGGATCGCACCGCGGAAATCGACCACCGGCTGCGTGCGCTGCTTGTCGCCGGTGCCGCGCCGAACCTCGGCGCCGGCGCCGATCAGTCCGCCGACGGTATCGGCACAGTCGGCCAGCGCCACGTAATCGGCCGACACCACGAAGTCGGCGTCGATGACCGAGACCTTGACGTTGCCGTGGTGGGTGCGCAGTACCTGCAGCTGCCAGCGCTCGCTTTGATCGTTGTAGCGGGCGACCACGCTCGGGGCGTCCTCCTTGCGCAGCGCCGCCAGCCGGGAGATCTGCTCCTGCAGCCGGGCCGCCGAGAGCGTCGCCGAGGTCTCGTCCTCGAGCTTGATCACGACGCCCTCGAGCACCGCACGCATGGCGTCCGGATCGATGATTTTTTCGAGCCGGCCGATCACCGCCTCGGCTACCAGGTACTTGCGCGCCAGCGTGCCCAGAGCGTCGCCGTTGATGGGTTCCTGGTCAGAGCCCGGGAGCAGCGCGGCGCCGTCGAGGGCGAGAGTGAGCATGTACTGGTTGAGCTCATTGTCGTCCTTGAGGTAGCGCTCGTCCTTGCCGTGCTTTACCCGGTAGAGCGGCGGCTGGGCGATGTAGATGTGCCCGCGCTCGACCAGGTCCGGCATCTGGCGATAGAAGAAGGTCAGGAGCAAGGTGCGAATGTGGCTGCCGTCGACGTCCGCGTCGGTCATCAGGATGATGCGGTGGTAGCGCAGCTTGTTGACGTCGTATTCCGGGCCAATGCTGGTGCCCAGCGCCATTATCAGGGTGGCGATCTGGTCCGACGAGATCACCTTGTCGAAACGCGCCCGCTCGACGTTGAGTACCTTGCCACGCAGCGGCAGCACCGCCTGGAACTTGCGATCGCGCCCCTGCTTGGCTGAACCGCCGGCCGAGTCACCCTCGACGATGAAGAGCTCGCATTTGCTCGGATCCTTTTCCTGGCAATCGGCCAGCTTGCCGGGCAGGCCCATGCCGTCGAGCAAGCCCTTGCGGCGCGTCATGTCGCGGGCGCGCCGCGCTGCCTCGCGCGCACGGGCGGCGTCGACGATCTTGCTGCAGAGAATCTTGGCGTCGATGGGGGTCTCGGCGAGGAACTCCTCCAGGGTCTTGGCGACGATGTCCTCGACCGGGGCACGGGCCTCGGAGGATACCAGCTTGTCCTTGGTCTGCGATGAGAATTTGGGCTCCGGCAGCTTGACCGAGAGCACGCAGGCAAGGCCCTCGCGCATGTCGTCACCCGAGGTGTCGACCTTCGCCTTCTTGGCGAACTCGTTCTCCTCGATGTACTTGTTGAGCACCCTGGTCATCGCCGCGCGCAAGCCAGTCAGGTGGGTGCCGCCGTCGCGCTGCGGGATGTTGTTGGTGAAGCACAGCACTTGCTCGGTGTAGCTGTCGTTCCATTGCATCGCGACATCGATGCTGATGGTCATTCCGCCATCGGTCTGGCGCGATCCGGTCGCCTGGAAGATGGTCGGATGGATCACGGTCTTGGTGCGATTGATGTACTCGACGAAGCCGCGAACCCCGCCTTCGAAAGCGAAGTCGTCTTCCTTGCCATGGCGCTTGTCGATGAGCTTGATGCGTACCCCATTGTTGAGGAAGCTCAGTTCGCGCAGCCGCTTGGCCAGGATCTCGTAGTGAAACTCGAAGGGTCCGAAGATTTCGGCATCGGGCAGGAAATGCACTTCGGTGCCGCGCTTCTCGGTGGTTCCGGTGACCTTGAACGGCGAGTACTCGACCCCGTCCTTCGCCAGCGTTTCGCGGTCCTGGGGAACGCCGGCGTGAAACTCCATGAAATGAGCCTTGCCTTCGCGCCGCACGATCAGCCGCAACCATTTCGAGAGGCCGTTGACGCAACTCACGCCCACGCCATGCAGGCCGCCCGACACCTTGTAGCTGTTCTGGTCGAACTTGCCCCCGGCGTGCAGCTCGGTCATCACGATCTCGGCCGCGCTGCGCCTGGGAACGTGCTTGTCGTCCCACTTGATGCCGGTGGGTATGCCGCGACCGTTGTCGGTTACCGAGATCGAGTTGTCGGTATGGATAGTGACCACGATCTCGTCGCAGTGACCGGCGAGCGACTCGTCGATGGCGTTGTCGACCACCTCGAAGACCAGGTGGTGCAGGCCGGTGCCGTCGGACGTGTCGCCGACGTACATGCCAGGACGCTTGCGGACCGCTTCCAGACCCTCGAGGATCTGGATTCCGGTCTCGTTATAGTCCGCTGATGCTTGATTCATATCCTGGGTTTCTCACTTGCGATGCAAAGGGTGCCAAGGTTCAGATGCGCATTGGCATGACGACGTACTTGAAGCTCCGGTCGTCGGGAACGGTGAGCAGGGCGCTGGTGTTCGAGTCGCCCAGCTCGATCTGGATCTGATCGGACTTGAGGTTGCCCAGCACGTCCTGGAGATAGCTGACGTTGAAGCCGATGTCGACCGGTTCGCCAATGTAGTCCGCCTCCAGTTCCTCGTTGGCCTCCTCCTGCTCGGTATTGGTGATCTGCACCTTGAGTCCCTCGGGCGAGACCAGCAGGCGCACCCCCTTGAACTTGTCGCTGGTGAGGATCGAGGCGCGCCCCAGGGCGCCGGCCAGCACGTCGCGGCCGATCAGCAAACGCTTGGTATAGCCACTCGGGATTACCCGCTGGTAGTCGGGAAACTTGCCCTCGATCAGCTTGGTGATCATTTCAACCTCGCCAAACGAGATCCGCAGCTGGTTCGATGCCACGTCGATCTTTACCGGCTCGTCGTTGTCACTGAGCAGGCGCTGCAGCTCCAGCACCGTCTTGCGCGGGATGATCACTTCCTGGCGGGACAGGTTCGCTCCCTCGAGCTCGGTTTCGCAATAGGCAAGACGGTGACCGTCGGTGGCCACGACCCGCACGGCCGAACCATCGGTGAGCAGCATCAGGCCGTTGAGGTAGTAGCGGATGTCCTGCTGGGCCATCGCGAAATGGACCATGTGAAACAGTCGTTTGAGCTCGTTTTGCGGCAGCGTGAAGCTGGCGCCGAAATTCTCGCTGACCGCGACTGTCGGGAAATCCTCGGCTCCCAGGGTTTGCAATGAAAATCGGCTGCGGCCGGCAACGATCGTGGCCTTCTTGTTGCTGACCCCGATGCTGACCTCGGAACTGTCGGGCAAGGAACGCAGGATGTCGATCAGCTTGCGGGCCGACACCGTGGTAGCGCCGTCTTCGTTGCCGACGCCCAGGGACGCCGTAGTGCGAATCTGGATCTCGACGTCGGTCGCCAGGAACGAAACCTCCGCACCGCTCTTGGTTAACAGAACGTTGGCAAGGATCGGCAGGGTGTGGCGGCGTTCGACTATGCCCGCAACGGTTTGCAGCGGTTTGAGGATCGCATCGCGATGTGCCTTGATCATCTGCATGATGTTTTATTCCTTCCTGCTGTTGTTCTCTGTACGGCGGCTAACCCTGTGGATAAGACCTTGGTACTAAGCCCTGCGCTTGCATTCAACCCAATCTTGTCTTGTGGACATCGTGTCTGGCGACAGGGGACAGATTTGGCAACTCTTGGTCCTCCCGTCATTGGCGCCCTTTTATCCCGAGCTTCCGGTGGCGCCATCACGCCGCTATGCACAAGCTTGTCCGACCTTTTCACCGCTCAGCCCCGCAAGGTCTGTTCGAGCACGTGGAGCTGGCGGTTCCACTCCGGGTCGTGCTGGCGCAATTCGGCGATCCGCTTGACGGCGTGCATCACCGTGGTGTGGTCGCGGCCACCGAAAGCCTCGCCGATTTCAGGAAAACTCTTCTGGGTGAACTCCTTGGCGAAGTACATCGCCACCTGGCGCGAGCGGGCGATATGGGCCGGCCGGCGCTTGGAGTACATGTCGGCAACCTTGATCTGGAAAAACTTCGCCACGGTGCGCTGGATGGCGTCGATCGACACCGGCGCGCGATTCAGTTCAAGCAGGTCCCTGAGCGCCTCGCGGGCCAGGTCGGCACTGATCGGTTTCTCGCGAAAACGCGCGAACGCAATGACCCGCAGCAACGCCCCTTCGAGCTCCCGAACGTTGGAGCGCAGGTGCTTTGCGATGAAGAATGCGGCGTCCTCGGGGAGCACCACTCCGCTTACCTCGGCCTTCTTGAGCAGGATCGCGACGCGCATCTCGAGCTCCGGCGGCTCGATCTCGACGATCAGCCCGGAACCCAGCCGCGAAACCAGCCGGTCCTTGAATTCGCTCAGTTCCCGGGGGTAGGTGTCGCTGGTGATGATCAGTTGCTTGCGCGCCGAGAACATCGCCTCGAAGGTATAGAAGAACTCTTCCTGGGTGCGTTCCTTGCCCCCCAGGAACTGGATGTCGTCGATCAGCAGCAAGTCGAGCGACTGGTACTTGCGCTTGAATTCCTGCGGCGTCTTGCGCTGGATGGCGCGGACCATCTCGTCGAAATATTCCTGGGCGTGAACGTAGAGCACCCGGGCGCTGGGCACGCGGGCGACGATGGAGTTGCCCACGGCGTGAATCAGGTGGGTTTTGCCCAGGCCGACCCCGCCATAGAGGAACAGCGGGTTGTAGGTTCGACCCGGGCGCTCGGCGACCTGCAGCATCGCCGATATCGCAATCTGGTTGGCCTTGCCGTGGACGAAATTCTCGAATGACAGATCGGGGCGCAGCCGGGTACGGCTGTCGGGGGCGTAGTCAGACTCCTGCGCGGCAAAGGGATTGTGGACGTCCTCACCGCTCGCGCTGGCATCGACCGCGGCTCCTTGCTCCCGGCCGGAGGCTGGGCGGTCGTCGGGCTGCGCCGGACGCGGCGCGGCGCCCCGCTGTCTGGCCCCGTTGCCGCCTTGCTGGCAGAGTTCGATGGTGACGGACAGCTCGTCGTTGCCGAAAACCTCGCGGGCAATCTCGACGATCCGTTCCTCGAACTGGGAACGCACGAAATTCAGCTTCAGCGAACTGGGAAGCCCCAGGCGCAGCTGCTGCGAGCCTTCGTCATAGCCGCGGAAAATGAGCGGCTTGATCCAGGGTATGAATTGAGCTGCGGGCAACTCGGCTTCTAGCCGGGCCACGCAACTGTGCCAGCGTTCGAGCATCAGTGAGCCAGACGGAAAAGGCGCAACAGCCAACCTGCGCGTCAAATGCCGCGCTTGCCGACCACCTGCATTGAACCCTCATTCTACTCCGTCCGAGGGGGTGTGGCTAACGGTGAGATTGACAATCTGGCCCCTAATGCGTTGTAATTACGGGCTTTTCCCAATTACCGGCTCCGGACGCGGAGAAATCAAATGAAACGCACTTACCAGCCCTCGGTCGTCAAACGCAAGCGCACTCACGGCTTCCGGGTCAGGATGAAGACCAAGGGCGGCCGGCTGGTGATCAACGCCCGCCGCGCCAAGGGTCGCAAGCGCCTGAGCGTCTGACCCCGGCTGTCGCACGAACCGTATCTCTGGTGGCGCCGGAACAATCGCCGCAAAGACCGCGCCGCGGACCTCTGCTGCGCAGCGAGCATTTCACGCTCGCCTTGCCGCGCACGAGCGGCACAGAATCGCCCGACCTTCAGGGCATAGAACTGCTGATGGCCATTCCCAAACGCCAGCTCAAGCGGGCTGTGGATCGCAACACGGTGCGCCGCGTCGCGCGTGAAGCGTGGCGCGCCGCTGCCCGCCCAGCAGCCACCGACGAGCCGGCCCAAGCCCTGCCAGCCCAGGAGGCGGTTGCCAACCGATCGGCGCTGCTGCGCCTGGTGAGCCGGCCCCAGGGATTCGCGCTGCTGGCTCAGGGCGCGCGCAAGCGTTTGTGGCGCTCCGAGCTCGATCACCTCATGGCCGGCGCTGCGTCGCGGCGCGCCACACCGTGATGCGTGCTGTTCTGCTGGCCCTGGTGCGCTTCTACCGGCTGGCGGTGAGTCCATGGCTGGCGCCACGCTGCCGCTACCTGCCGACCTGCTCCGAGTACGCGCTCGAGGCAATCAAGCGCCACGGCGCGCTGCACGGCTCCCGCCTGGCCGCGCGCCGGATCGCCCGTTGCCACCCCTGGGGAGGCAGCGGAATCGATGAGGTCCCGGACGCGCCCTCATCCCATCCATCTACCTGTTGTTCGCCCTCAGGGGCGCGGCAGCACACCGAGCGGCACCAATGAACACAGTGCAAATCCAGCGCATCATCCTTTGGGTCATCTTCTCGATGTCGGTCCTGTTCCTGTGGGACAGCTGGCAGCGTCACAACGGGCAGCCGTCGATGTTCGGCGGTCCTACCGGAACCCAGCAAACTGCTGGGCAGGCGCCCCCGAGCGCTGGCCCTAAGAATGGCCCCACCGACGCCAGCGTGCCGTCAGCGGCGCCAGCAGCTGCCTCGGCCAGCAGCGCCGGCACCGAAGCCGTGCCGGCACAGGCGGCAGTCGCAGCGACCAAACTGATCCGACTCGGCAACGACGTGCTCGCGCTTGACCTCGACCCGATGGGTGGCCAGATCCGCCGGGCTGAATTGCTCGAGCATCGCAACTCCGAGGACCAGAACCGCAACGTGGTGCTGATGGACGACCGGCCCGGAGCGCTCTACCTGGCTCAGACCGGCCTGATCGGCGCACCCGAGGGCACCAGCTTTCCGACCCATCGCAGCGAATTCACCTTCGACTCTGCCGGCCCCGTGGATCTTTCCTCCGGCGCCAATAGCGCGGTCCTGAAGATGTCGGCGGTGAGTGGCGGGATCAAGCTGCAGCGGACCTATACCCTCGAGCGCGGCTCCTACCTGGTGCAGGTGCGTGATGACATCACCAACGTCGGCGAGACCGCGCTGGTGCCGACGATGTACCTGCAGCTGACCCGCGACGAGCACAAGGTGGCGGGCGAATCACGCTTCTACAGCACCTTTACCGGTCCCGCGATCTACACCGATGCGACCAAGTTCAAGAAGATCAGCTTCAGCGACATCGAGTCCGGCAAGGCCGACCAGGTCGCCAACGCGCCCGACGGCTGGGTGGGGATGATTCAGCACTACTTCGTCTCGGCATGGGTCCCGGCCCAGGGCATCGAGCGCGAGTTCTACACCCGCAAGGTCGACACCAATCTCTATTCGGTCGGCATCAAGCAGCGAGTCGGAGAACTCGCGCCCGGCGCGACCAGGGAATTGTCGACCCAGCTCTATATCGGCCCTCAGGACCAGAACGTGCTGGAGAAAGTGGCGCCCGGCCTCGACCTGGTCGTCGATTACGGCTGGCTGACGGTGGTTGCCAAGCCGATCTACTGGCTACTGGAGAAACTTCACTCGCTGGTTGGCAACTGGGGTTGGGCGATCGTCTTGCTGACCATCGTCGTCAAGACCATGTTCTTCCCGCTGCAGGCCGCGAGCTATCGCTCGATGGCGCGGATGAAGGCGGTGGCCCCGCGGCTCGCCGCGCTGAAGGAACGCTTCGGCGACGACCGGGTCAAGATGAACCAGGCGATGATGGAGCTCTACAAGCAGGAGAAGATCAATCCGCTTGGCGGCTGCCTGCCGATCGTGGTCCAGATCCCGGTCTTCATCTCGCTCTACTGGGTGCTGCTCGCGTCGGTCGAGATGCGCAATGCGCCCTGGCTCGGCTGGATCCATGACCTCGCCGCGCCCGATCCGTACTTCATACTGCCGCTGGTCATGGCGATAACGATGTTCATCCAGGTCAAGCTCAATCCGACTCCGCCGGATCCGATGCAGGCCAAGATGATGATGTTGATGCCGCTGGTGTTCTCGGTGATGTTCTTCTTCTTCCCCTCGGGACTCGTGCTCTACTGGCTGGTCAACAACGTCTATTCGATTGCACAGCAATGGGTGATCAACCGCAAGTTCCTGGGCGGGGCGAAGAAGGCCTGAGCCCCGCAGCTTCGGCCGGGGTGAGTGCCGGAACCCCGCCGGCGGCAGCCGTGGTGGCGCGCCCGGGCATCGCGGCGCTGGCCACTGCCCCGGGGCGCGGCGGAATCGGGGTGGTAAGAGTCTCCGGAGCCGACCTGGCGCCGCTTATCGAGGCCCTGATCGGCCGGGCGCTGGTGCCGCGCCAGGCCACCTACGCGGCGTTTCGGGCCGCCGATGGTGCCACCATCGATCGTGGCGTCGCGATCCATTTCCCGGCACCCCACTCCTATACCGGCGAGGACGTTCTCGAGCTCCAGGGCCACGGCGGTCCGGTGGTGCTGCGGATGCTGCTCGAACGGGTACTCGAGGCCGGCCGCACGGGCGCTGCCGGCACTGAGATCAGGCTGGCGCGGCCGGGCGAATTCACCGAGCGGGCGTTCCTCAACGACAAGCTCGACCTGGCCCAGGCCGAGGCGGTCGCCGACCTCATCGATGCCAGCACCGAACAGGCGGCACGATCGGCGACCCGCTCGCTGGAAGGCGAGTTCTCGCGCGCGGTCGGCGCCCTGGTCGACGCGCTGGTCGACCTGCGGATGCTGGTCGAGGCGACGCTCGATTTTCCCGAAGAGGAGATCGATTTCCTCGCGGGCAGCGACGCGCGCGGCCAGCTCGCCGCGCTGCGCACCCGGCTCGACGCGACGATCGACCAGGCCCGCCAGGGAGCGTTGCTGCGCGAGGGGCTCAACGTGGTGCTCGCGGGCGCGCCCAACGTCGGCAAGTCGTCGCTCCTGAACGCGCTCGCCGGCGCCGAGGTGGCGATCGTCACGGCCATTCCGGGCACCACCCGCGACAAGGTCACCCAGCCGATCCAGCTCAATGGCGTGCCGCTCAATATCATCGACACCGCCGGCCTGCGTGACAGCGACGATGAGGTCGAACGGATCGGGATCGCGCGCGCCTGGGAAGAGGTTGACCGCGCCGACGTGGTGCTGCATCTGCGCGATGTGCGCGAAACCGCAGCGACCGCCGGCAGCGAGGAGCGAGCTGATGCCGGGCTGCAGGCCAGGCTGGCCGGGGCGCTGGTCGCACGGCTGCGGCCCCACGTGCCGGTGATCGATGTCTGGAACAAGATCGACCTGTGCCAGATTCCGGCTCACGCCGAGGGCACACGCGCGGTGTGGCTCTCGGCCAAGACCCGCGTGGGCATTGCGGGGCTGCGCGGCGCGCTGCTCGCTACCGCCGGCTGGCACGGCAGCGGCGAGTCGACCTTCCTGGCGCGCGCCCGCCATCTCGAAGCCCTGTCCGCCGCTCGCGAGCACCTCGCCCAGGCCGATGATCATGCCCGTGCCGGGGCGCAGCGGCTCGAACTGCTCGCCGAGGAACTACGCGGCGCCCAGCAGCGCCTGGGAGAGATCACCGGCGCCTTCAGCGCCGACGATCTGCTCGGTGTGATCTTCAGCCGGTTCTGCATCGGAAAATGAACCGCTCGCCACAGGAGTATTGCCAATGCCGCCAGTCACCCAGTTTCTAGTCATCGCCAACGTGGTGATGTTCCTGCTCACCCAGATGGCAGGTCCGGCGATCATCCAGTGGTTTGCGCTCTGGCCGCTCGGCTCCGGTTTATTCATGCCCTGGCAGCTGGCGTCCTACGGGTTCCTGCACGCGGGACTCACCCACCTCATGTTCAACATGTTCGGCCTGTGGATGTTCGGTTCCGAGCTCGAGCGGGTCTGGGGGTCACGCCGCATGGCGGTGTTCTTCGGCGTCAGTGTGCTCGCTGCGGCAGTCGCGCAATTGGTGGTCGGAATGTTCTCCCAGAGCATGGCTCCGACGATCGGCGCCTCGGGTGGCCTGTTCGGCCTGCTGGCCGGTTTTGCGATCGTGTTCCCGCGGCGCAAGATCACGCCGCTGATTCCACCGATCCCGATGCCGGCGTGGCTGTTCGTCACGCTGTACGGCTTGGTTGAACTGAGCCTGGGGGTTACCGGCAGCGCCGCCGGAGTGGCGCACTTCGCCCATCTCGGCGGCCTGTTCGGCGGCTGGATGGTCATACGGTATTGGCGCGGCCAGCCGCCGTTTGGGCGGCGGCACTGACGCTGGCTACCCTTCTCATAACGGCGGCTGGGGTCTAAGATTGCCCGCAGGGATGCGCGGCGTTCCCATAATGACTAATGAGGAGATCGAGCCATGAGCATGATGAAGGAATTCAAGGATTTCGCGATGCGCGGCAACGTGGTCGACATGGCGGTTGGTATCGTCATCGGCGGCGCATTCGGCAAGATCATCAGCTCGCTGGTCAACGACGTGATCATGCCGCCAATCGGCATGGCCATGGGAGGGGTCGATTTCTCCAAGCTGGCGATCACGCTGAGCGAGAAGACCGCGACCGCCGAAGCCGTCGCCATCAAGTACGGGGTGTTCGTGAACACGGTGCTCGATTTCGTGATCGTGGCCTTCTGTATCTACATGGTGATCAGGGGCATGAATAGCCTCAAGCGCAAGGATGTCCCGGCTCCGGCGGCGCCGACCACCAAGGATTGTCCGAAGTGCTTTAGCAACATCCCAATCAAGGCGACCCGCTGCCCGCACTGCACCTCGGAGCTGTGACCGGCGCCTGAGTTCCACCCGGACGGCGCCAGGACTCGCTTCACTCCGCCACCATGCCCGATGGAAGCTGTCGGGCAATGGGTGGGGGTCGGGAATGGTTTTGGCCGCGGTGGGTAGAATCGCGCGATGCAAACCACCATTCCCTGCCTGTTGATGCGGGGTGGTACGTCGCGCGGCCCGTATTTTGATGCCGCCGACCTACCCCCTGATCGCACGACCCTGGCACGGGTGCTGTTGAGCGCGCTGGGTTCCGGCCACCCCTTGCAGATCGACGGGGTCGGCGGCGGCGCCTCGGTGACCAGCAAGGTCGCCATGCTCTCGCGCTCCCGTCACCCCGAGGCCGACGTGGACTACTTCTTCGCGCAGGTTGGCGACACTGCGGTGGACTTCGGCCCGACCTGCGGCAATATTCTCGCCGGCGTCGGTCCGGCGGCCATCGAGATGGGGCTGGTGGCCCCCGGTGGCGAACTCACGCGGGTGCGGATCAATTGCGTCAACACCGGGGCGCTGGTGCACGCCGCGGTTCGCACCTCGGGCGGTTCGGTGGTTTACGACGGCGAGGCGCGCATCGACGGGGTGCCCGGCTCCGCCGCACCGATCCTGCTCGACTTCATGGGGGTGGTCGGATCGCAGACCGGCAAGCTTTTTCCCACCGGACGCAGCCGCGAGGAAATCGCCGGCATCGAGGTCAGCTGTGTCGACGTCGCCGTGCCAATGCTGATCGCGCGTTCGGCCGACTTTGGCCTCAGCGGCTACGAGACCCCCGCAGAGATCGACGCCGACCGCGCGTTCTATGAGCGCATGGAGCCGATCCGCCAGGAGGCTGGTCGGCGGATGGGGCTGGGCGACGTTGCCGGCCGGGTGATTCCGCGGGTTGCGCTGCTCGCGCCGGCGCGCTTTGGCGGCACGGTCACTTCGCGCTACTTCGTCCCGCAGAACTGCCATCCGAGTCACGCGGTAACCGGAGCGATCTGCGTCGGCGCCTGCCTGCTGGCGCCGGATACGGTGGCCGCCACGATCGTAATTCCGGAGCGCAGCGTGCAACCGACACCTATCATCATCGAGCATCCTTCGGGCAGGATCGAGGTCGCAATCGCCTGCCGTGGCGCCGGCGAGGATTTCGAGATCGAATGCGCGGGAGTGCTGCGCACTGCCCGCAAGATAATGGCCGGAACACTGTTTGTGCCAGGAGCGGTCTGGGCGCCTGCGGCCGACCTGGGACCGAGCGCCGGAAAGGAAGGTAAATGACAAGCAATCCCACCAGTCAGGCGCCGGCAAGCGAAAGCGCCTGGTCGATGCTCTTTGGCGCTTGGCTGCTCAGCTGCGTCGCGGTCCTGGGCGCCATGTTCCTGAGCGAAGTGATGAAGGTCCCGCCCTGCTCGTTGTGCTGGTACCAGCGCATTTTCATGTTCCCGCTGGCAATCTTGCTGCCGCTGGGGCTGTTTCCGCTTGATCGCCGGATCGTGCGCTATACCCTGCCGCTGGCGCTGATCGGCTGGCTGATTGCCGCCTTCCATGTACTGCTCATCCATGGCGTCATCCCGGAATCGCTCAAGCCCTGCACGCAGGGGGTGCCCTGCACTGAAATTCAGATCCAGTGGTTTGGATTCGTGACCATTCCATTACTCTCGCTGTTGTCCTTCACCATCATCGCCGCCCTGTTGTTTGCGGCCCATCTACGAATAAAGAAATGAACCGGAAAACACTCTTCATTGGCTCGGCGGTCTTGCTGCTGGCGGCATTCGTCATCGGCGCCATCTATTACCAGGTACAGCTCTCCAAGAAGGCGGAAGAGCTTGCGGCGGCCAACCAAACGCGCCTGTTGCGGGTTTATTCGCCGACCTTTGGCAATCCGCAGGCCAAAGTGCATATCGTCGAGTTTCTTGATCCCGCCTGCGGGACGTGCGCCCAGTTCTACCCCGAGGTCAAGCGCATCATGGCCGACAACCCGGACCGCATCCGCCTGACGATTCGCCACGTCCCGTTCCACAACGGCAGCGAACCGGTGGTGCGGGTGCTCGAGGCATCGCGCGCCCAGGACAAGTATCTGGAGACGCTGCGGGCGTTGCTGGGGAGCCAGTCCTCCTGGGTGGTCAACCACACCGCCCAGTTCGACCGGATCTGGGGCCCGCTGCAGGGGCTCGGACTCGACCTCGATAAGCTGCGCGTCGACATGAACGCGCCCGAGATCGGCCAGCACATCGAGCAGGATCTCGCTGACGCCAGCGCGCTCGGCGTCCAGGCGACGCCGGAGTTCTTCGTCAACGGCCGGCCCCTGCCCAGCTTCGGCCTGAGGCAGCTGCAGGACCTGGTGAAGGACGCACTCCAGGCGTCATATTGAAACCCGGCCCGTGACACCGTGACCCGGCGCACGCTCTGGACGTCGACCTGAGCGGCGGCAGGCGTTGGTGCTTATAACTCGCGCAGCCTTGCGGCGGCCGGATCAGCGCGAACCTGGGCCAGTCAGAGCGTCATCGAAGATCGCCACCGCGCGCGTCCAGCCCGCCGAGGCGCCGCGTATCTTGTGCGGAAAGCAGCTGATGTAGAAGCCGTCGGTGGGCAGCGCTTCAAGGTTGCGCAGCTTCTCGAGGTGGCAATAGCCGATGTCGCGGCCGGCCTTATGGCCTTCCCAGATCAATCCGGCGTCATGGGTCGCGCGATATTTTTCCGCAGTATGAACGAACGGCGCATCCCAGCTCCAGGCGTCGGTGCCGGTCAGACGCACGCCCCGCTCGAGCAGGTACATAGTGGCTTCATAGCCCATGCCACAGCCGGCGGCCACATAGTCCGGGTGGCCGTAGCGCGATCCGGCACGGGTGTTCACCACCACGATTTCGAGTGGCTCTATGCAGTGGTCGATGCGCGCGAGTTCGGCCTCGACGTCAGCCGCGGTCACCACGTAGCCATCGGCGAAATGGCGGAAGTCGAGTTTCACTGCCGGCTGGAAACACCACTCGAGCGGTACCGCGTCGATTGTGATGGCCGGCTTCTTCGCGCCCAGCGCCTTGTCCATCGTCGAGTGGAAGTGGTATGGCGCATCGAGATGGGTGCCGTTGTGGGTGGTCAGGTTCACCATTTCCACTGCCCAGCCTTCGCCATCGGGCAGATCTTCCTTCTTGAGGCCGGGGAAGAAGGGCTCGATCTGCTCGAAGCTCTGCTCGTGGGTGAAGTACTGAATCTTGGGAGCGAAGGCTGGTGGATCGCTCACCACATCATTTTCGAGAAAGATCGACAGGTCAACGAAACGTCTGGTCATGATTGTGCTCCTTTGGTGGTCATGCCGAGAACGGTTGGCGCCAGTGCACCATCGGCAGGCCCGGCACGGGCGAACGGAAGTAGGGAATTGTGGTGCCCAACAGGCTGCCTAGATAGGCGGTGCGCAGATCGCGGCCGCCGAAGGTGATGCTGGCCATCCACGGCGCGATCGTGCCGCGGGCGCGGCCCATGTCATCGGCGGTGAGGGTCCCGCGGTCCATCTTCTCGAGCAGATTGCGGCTGGCCGCAAAATTGCCGTCGTCGAGCAGCAAACGCACATCTCCCTGGGGCGTGAGCGCGATCAACTGGTCGACCATCACCAGCGTGCACCAGAGGTTGCCGAAAGCGTCGAAGGCGATGCCATCGGGATATCCGGCCAGGCGCTCCGGCCCGAAGATTTCGCGCTCGACCAGGCGCACGCCGCCAGCGGCCTGCTCGTCAAGCCGCATGCGCGTGATGTATGGTCCGGTCGTCTCGACGATGTAGAGCCACCGCTCGCTGGCGTCGAGGCGAATCTCGTTGGTGAAATAGAAGCCGTCGGCCACCACGCGCAGACCGTGCTCATCGAGTACGGCGAGGTAGCCGTCGCGCACCCGGCTGCTGGCCGCCTGCGTCCACGGATTGACGCGCGTGGACACCGTGATCCAGATCCGATCGCGGCTGTCACGCAGCACGAAATTGACCTTGCCGATCGGCTGGCCGTCAATGTGATCGAAGAGCGTGCGGGTC
>JAHYJF010000061.1 GCA_019428955.1 Burkholderiaceae bacterium | reverse complement strand
AAGTTCCACGATTAAAATGCCCCCACCCTCCCTGTTGCCAGAAAGGGCCAAAGTGGCAAAGTTTTACTCTGCCCGCAGCAAGACTATCCCGCCACTTCCGTGGCAAACTTTTGCACTGCCGTTCTCACCGCCGCCGAGGACCTCGCCCGCGTGCTTCGATGGCACGGTCTTGTGCGGTTTGCGGGGTGTGCGGTTGAAGTGGAAAATGAACTCGTGCGACGGGGCCAGGCGACCGTTCCAGTCGCCCGGCAAACCGGGGCCCTGATCCCAGACATACCAGCCAAACCGCCGCCAGCCAGAGGTGCGCATCCATTCCACCCATCCTTCCCAATAGGGCTGCCACTCGCCGCTCCGATGCACGAGGCCGAGGTTGATCAGCAGCTGCGCGTCCGCTGTGACCGGCGCTGCAGCGAACACGCCCTGCATCAGCGCATCCCAATCGCCGAGTTTTTCCCTGGCTGCGCCATAGTCGCGCTGCTGGGCATAGGGCGGCGAGGTGAACATCAGCGTTGCCTGTTCACCCTGCATCAGCCTGGCGGCGGCGGCGGGATCGGTGGCGTCGCCGCAGAGCAGCCGGTGCTGCCCGAGCTGCCAGACGTCGCCGGGGCGGGTGATCGGCTCAATAGGCGGTTCGGGGATGGCATCGGCCGCATCGTCAGAAATCGCAGGGCGGTCGTCCCCATCCGCAAGCAGCGCATCCAACTCGTCTTCGGGGATCCCGATCAGCCCGAGGTCGAAATCCTCGGCTAGCAGTGCCTGCAATTCCTGCAGCAGCAGGGCCTCGTCCCAGCCGCCCAACTCGGTCAATTTGTTGTCCGCGATGCGATAGGCCCGGCGTTGCGCCTCGGTCAGATGGCCCAGCACGATCACCGGGGCTTCGGACAGTCCGAGGTGCGCGGCGGCCAGGACGCGGCCATGGCCTGCGATCAACTCGCCGTCGGCGGCGACGAGGCAGGGGACTGTCCAGCCGAATTCGGCCATGCTGGCGGCGATCTTGGCCACCTGATCGGCGTCGTGGGTCTTGGCGTTGCGGGCGTAAGGTTTCAGGCGGACGAGGGGCCAGTGTTCAATCCGACCCGGCAGCAAGGGCGCGTTCATGCCACGAGCCTCTTGGCCTTCAGCTCGGCGAAGGTCTCACCGGTGTCAGCCAGCACGGCATTGGCACCTGTGAACTGCTGCCAGCGCTCGATGGCCACATCGACGTAAGCCGGGTTCAACTCGACCCCGAAGCACACCCGCCCGGTGGTTTCCGCCGCGATCAGCGTAGTGCCAGATCCCATGAAGGGTTCAAACACCGCCTGACCAGGGCTGGAATTGTTCAGGATCGGGCGGCGCATGCATTCCACCGGCTTCTGCGTGCCATGAACTGTCGCGGCATCCTGATCCTTGCCGGAAATGTGCCACAGCGTGGTCTGCTTGCGGTCTCCGGCCCAATGGCCCTTGCCGGTCTTCTTGACTGCATACCAGCAGGGTTCATGCTGCCAGTGATAATCGCCGCGGCTGAGGACCAGCCGGTCCTTTGCCCAGATGATCTGCGACCGAATGGCGAAGCCAGCGGCCGCTAGGCTTTCCGCCACGGTCGCCGCGTGCAGCGCCCCGTGCCAGACATAGGCCACGTCGCCGGGGAACAGCGCCCAAGCTTCACGCCAGTCGGCCCGGTCGTCATTCAGAACCTTGCCGGTGCGTTTGGTTTTGGCGGCGCCCGCCTGGTTACGCCAGCTTGGGTCATATTCCACGCCGTAGGGCGGGTCTGTCACCATCAGCAGGGGGCGAACATCGCCGAGCAGCCGCCCGACCACATCGGCAAACGTGCTGTCACCGCAGATCAGCCGGTGCGATCCGAGCTGCCAGAGGTCTCCCGCAACCGAAACCGGTGCGAGCGGCGGTTCGGGAATGTCGTCTTCGCCCTCGACGGGTCCATCCCCGCCCAGCGCCTCGGGATCGCGCAGCAGGGCATCCAGATCCTCGTCGGTGATGCCGAGCAAGGACAGGTCGAAATCCTCGGCCAGCAGCCCCGCGATCTCGTCACGCAGCATCGCCTCGTCCCACTCGCCCAACTCGGTCAATTTATTGTCCGCGATGCGGTAGGCCCGGCGTTCCGCCTCGTCGAGGTGGCTGAGCCGGATCACCGGCACGTCCCTGAGCCCCAGCATCGTCGCCGCCAGCACCCGGCCATGCCCGGCGATCAGCTCGCCATCGTCGGCCACCATGCAGGGCACGGTCCAGCCGAACTTCGCCATGCTGGCGGCGATCTTCGTGACCTGGTCCGTGCCGTGGATTTTGGCATTGCGCGCATAGGGGCGCAGCCGGTCGAGAGGCCACGTCTCGATCTGGCTCGGCGCAAACACCAGGTCCATGGGGGACTTTCATTTTGGGCAGGGCGGGCACGCCGATGCACGCTGGGCGATGCCAGCGTCAGGATCGGGATCCGCGATGTCGGGAAACGAAAAGCGCCCGCGAGGGGGTGTGTCCTCCGGGCGCAAATCTTCGATGATCAAGGGGTAGGTCAAGGGGGGCAGCTTTGTCAAACGAAAAATACACGCGGATTCAATGGCTTCCCTGCGGGTGGCTTCCGTCGGCTGGCTTCCGGCGCGGTGGCTTCCGTAGAGTGGATTCCCTGGCTTCCGCAAAAGAATCCAGCACGCCACGATCGTGATTTCGCAAGCCTTTGATAACGAGTCGCTTTTTCCAAGATCACCCGGCAGGTGGATTCCGCCTGGATTCCCCGGTGAAAGTGCCTGTCGCTAGCGAAATGCTGCGCTGCGCCCCCCCGCATACGTTCAGGGCCGGGGAGGAACCATGCCGTGGGGGGATGGGGCGCTGAACCCCATCGCCCAGCGCCTGTGCGTCAAGCGCCGGGTCGGTTGTCCAGGTTCTTGTTAAGCACCTGCTCGATGTTCTGGCTCCAGGCCGCTTTGAACGCCGGATCCGAGGCAAACAGCTTGTAGAGCTCCAACTCGTCCTTCCGCCTTTTCAGCATCACATCCTGCAGCATCTTTTCCAATGCGAGACCACGATTGTAGGGGTCAGCATTGTCCTCGTACTTGGCGGTGTAGTCCGGATGAGCACGGATGCTGTTGACGATATTGACGAATTTGACCCGTTGCTCCTCTGGCGTCGCGCTCCAGCCCTGAAACCACCGCTCGTTGAAGCTGCGAATGATGTCATCCAGAGGGTCGGTTTCCGGATCGCCGTCGCGGTTGCCACGCGGGTTCGGGTTTTGCGGAGTCAGTTCCGTATCGGACGCATCAAGACCGATTTCATGGTTCAGCTTTGTGCGCTCCAGGCCGTAGGATGACAGATCAACGGCCTCCAGCAGTTCATCAAGCATGTCCTGGTTGGGATCCTTGATCTTGAGTTTGGGGATCAGGAACTTCAGCAGCCAGAACAGCTTTTCCCATTCCAGCACTTCAAACGGGATGATCGACGCCATCTGACCGTAGATCTTCACGAACTGTTTGGCCTTGATCTTGAAGTCGATCTTCTCGGCGTCAGGCAGCTCCAGTTCGGCGTTGAAACGGTTGGCCGCGATGTCGATGATCGGGCTGAGGGTTTGGGCATCTTCACCGGCAAAATACCGGGTCACGAAGTCTTCGACCTCCTGCCACTCGTACACGCCCACCTGGTCCAGTGAGTCCTTCAGCTCGTGCAACACGTTGACATCGGTTGCCTCGGACAGCGTGGTCACGGTGTAGAACGGGTCGAAGGCCGTCTTGATGTCATCGACGCTGTTGAAGAAGTCGAGGATGAACAGGTCTTCTGTCCGTTTGCCCAGCTTGGGGGCCGAACGGTTGAGGCGGGACAGAGCCTGGACGGCCAGCACGAACTGCAGCTTTTTGTCCACGTACATCGCGGTCAGCTTTGGCTGGTCGAAACCGGTCAGATACTTGTTCGCCACGATCAGCAGCCGGTAATCGTCGGTGTCGAACTTGTCCCGCGTTTCGCTTTCGGGAAAGCCGTTCATGTCGGCTTCTGTATATTTCACCCCATCGACGGTCTTTTCGCCCGAAAAGGCTATCAGCGCCTTGAACGGGTTTCCCTGCGCATCAAGCAGCTTTGTCACCGCCTTGTAGTAGCGGATCGCGGCCTCGATGTTCTGAGTGATGATCATCCCCTTGGCCTTGCCGCGCAGCTTTTTAGTATTCACGACCTGCGGGATGAAGTGGTCCAGCATGATCTCGGCCTTGGTGTTGATCGTGTGCTGGCTGCGTTCGACATAGGCGCGCAGCTTCTTCTGCGCCTTCTTGGTGTCGAACAACGGGTTCTCTTCCACCGACTTCTGGATTTCGTAATAGCTTTTGTAGGTCGTGTAGTTGGCCAGCACGTTGAGGATGAAGCCCTCTTCGATGGCCTGTTTCATGCTGTAAAGGTGAAACGGCTTGAAACTGCCATCCGGCTGGCGCTCGCCGAATTTCTCAAGCGTGGTCGCCTTTGGCGTGGCGGTGAAGGCAAGGTACGACGCGTTGCCCCGCATCTTGCGCGATTGCATCGCCGCTAGGATGCGGTCCTGCGGATCATCTTCGTCCGGGTCCACATCGCCCGCACCCATTGCGCGGTTCATGTTGTCGTGCGCCTGGCCGCTTTGGCCGCTATGCGCCTCGTCGATGATCACCGCGAACCGCTTGTCGCTGAGGTCAGCAATGCCGTCGATGATGAAGGGGAACTTCTGGATCGTCGTGATGATGATCTTCTTGCCGTTTTCCAGCGCTGATTTCAGGTCGGCCGAGCGCAGGGCCGGGGCGACGATGTTCTTGACCTCGGAAAAATCCTTGATGTTGTCGCGCAGCTGTTTGTCCAGCAACCGGCGGTCCGTCACCACGATGACGCTGTCGAACAGCGGCTGGTCCAGACCGCGCGCGCCCGGCAGACTGGTGCTTTTGGGATAGGCTTCGATCAACTGATACGCCGCCCAGGTGATCGAGTTCGATTTGCCCGATCCCGCCGAATGCTGGATCAGATAGCTGTGGCCGACACCGTTGGTGGACGCGTGGTCCAGCAGGCGGCGCACCACGTCTAGCTGCTGATAGCGCGGGAAGATCAGCGATTTCTTTGCCAACGGATCGGCGGTCTTGCCCTCCAGCAGCACGAAATGCTGGATGATCCCCGCAAGGCTGGCGGGCAGGAATACCTCTTCCCACAGATAGGCGGTCTTGTGGCCGTTCGGGTTGGGCGGGTTGCCCTCGCCGTTGTTGTGGCCCTTGTTGAACGGCAGGAAGAAGGTGGCGGACCCGGCCAGTTTGGTCGCCATGAACACTTCGTCGGTGTCCACTGCCATATGCACCAGCGCACGGCCGAATTGCAGCAGGGGCTGGGTGGCGTCGCGGTTGTCGCGGTACTGTTTCTGGCCGTGAAAGCGGGCGGTCTGGCCGGTCCAGGCGTTCTTCAATTCCACCGTGATCAGGGGCATGCCGTTCAGGAACAGCACCATGTCGATCTCTTCCAGCGGGTTGGTCTGCGAATAGCGGACCTGGCGGGTGATGCTCCAGATATTGGCTGCGAAGTTTTCATGGACGCGCGCGGCAGAGCTGGCCAGTGGTGCGGGGTACATCAGCGAAAAGAACGCGTCATCGACCGGCAGCCCCTTTTTCAGCAGATGCAGCAGGCCGTGCTTTTTGATCATGCGATCAAAGCGTTCAAGGATCTTGGCCTGCCAATCGGACGGGTTGCGGGATTGCAGCTTGGCCAGTTCCTTGGCTTGGGTGGTTTCCAGAAACTGCCAGAACATGGCGGTATCGAGTGCGAACTGAGCATTGAAATCACCGGGCAGGCCGATGAGATAGGGGCCGCCGCCCACCGGAGTGTGCGCGCCTGCTAAGCCTTCGGTCGTATGGCCAGTCAGATGCTTCTGGATGGCCTGTTCGAGTGCGACTTCGCGTGTGTTGCTGACCATGCTACCCCCTAAATGACTTTGATCTTGCCGGTGACGGCAGCGTTGATCAGGCTGGTTTTGTACTCCTTGAGCGCCGCGATCTGGCGTTCTTTGATCGCGATGCCACTGTTGATCTTCGCTGACATCGCCTCAATCGATTGAATGATTTCTCGCTGTTCAGCCATCGGGGGAAGGATCGTGACCAAGTTTCTGAAATCATCCCAATAGAGCCGCTTCCGGAAGTCCGTGATCCCTTTGGACGCGGCATCCATCTGCCAGATGTAAACTGGGGTTCGATATAGGAGTTCGAAATATGTCGCATCGATCTCAGCGATTGGCTCGGCCACGACGTATGCAGGGCTGACCATGCCATGAACGCTTACGCTGCCAATCCCACCCTGCCATGCGCGCATCATGTTATAGGCGACAAAGCCAGGGAGGACTTCCTTGTAGAATGTCCGATCCTCTATCTTGATTGCCGAGCGAATGTTTTCCTCTTCGCTCAGTTCCTCCGTCGATACCCCGCTGTGGATCGAAACCGACAGGACCGGCAGATTGGCATTGCCCGACCGCTTCGATTCTCTGAAAAGCGTGAAGTTTCGCCGCACATCCCAATGCGCGGGGATTTGGCCGATCCAGTCGATGCCGCTGTCTTTCATCGGGGCGGCGGGGTTCAGGCCGCGGGTGACGGCGTCCTGGATGATGATCTGCCGCCGCTCGCGCAGCAGCGCGATCTGGTCTTCCTTGATCTTCACCGCCCCGTCGATCTTGGCGCATTTGTCATCAAGGAACGCCGCAATGGCGCGTTGTTCTGGAAGGGGCGGGACCAAAAGGGGAATTTCCCGCATCCGTGACTTGTTCAGATCCCACTGGCCGATACGCACACCATCTGATGCTGACCCGAAAAACGAGACGTAAAGCTTGCTCCGGATCGCACGGTTGAAGAAAGCCGGATCGATTTCCTTGGTAAAGTCGAAGATGAAGTAGGCTGGGCTGACAATCCCGGTGTGTTGGGAAACGCCATATGACCCCTGCCAGGCCTTCATTTTGTTCATGCCGAACTGCCCAGCGCGCAGCACCTTGTAGCCGCTCAGGTCGTCTGGGATGAAGTTGTGGTTGCTTTCCTCGTCATCGAGATCGCGCTCGATCACCCCTTTTTCGCGGGTGATCGAGAGAAGCGGCAGGTCGGGCCGGTTCTTTACTGAAACGGCCCTCAGACTGGTACCCAGCTTTTCGACAGCCCAATGCGCGGGAACATCTCCCACCCAGTCGTAACCCGACGGCTTGTAGCTTTCGTGCGCGGGATAGTTGGCTTCCATCATTCCACCTCCGACAGCGCCGCGACCGGTACCCCCAGAATGTCCGAGATCAGACCGTCCGCCTGCTGTTCCAGCGCCAGAATATCCTCCGTCACCTTGTCGAGGCCCCGGAGGGGTTTGTGGCGGTAGAAGTATTTGTTGAAGCTGATCTCATAGCCGATCTTGACCGTGTCGAGGTTGATCCAGGCATCTTCGACATGGGGTTTCACTTCCGCGCGGAAATAGCGGTGGATGCTGTCCTTCAGCGGCACAGACTCGCTATCGCGCAGGTCGGCATTGGAGGCGTAGGTGAGGAAACTGCCGTCGGGCTGCTTGTAGAGGCCAAAGTCGCCCAGATCCGCCACATCGCAGCCCAGCCGCGCCGTCACCGCAGCAAGCTCTGCGCCCGACAGGCGCAGGGATTTGTCGATGACCTTTTCGGCGTCTTCGGCATACCAGCTGACTGCGTTCAGGATCGCGTTCTTCTCGGTCGCCGACAGCTTGATCTTGCGAGCCTTCAGCGCCTTGTTAACGCGTTCGACAAAGGCGTTGTAATCGGTGGTTTCCTCGGTGCCGATGGAATGCATCAGCGTGTGGCCATGAGCCAAAAGTTCGCGCAGACGTTTCCAGTTGGCGGTATCCAGCAGTTTGGTGCGCGCTTTGGCGTTCAGGGTGATGCCCTGTTCCTCGCACCAGACCAGGGTCGGCTTGGCCTGCTCTTTCAGGAAGCCCGGGTCATAGACCGCATCGCCGTGGGTTTCCCACAGATGCTCCATCGGCTCGCGCAGGGATTTCTCGAACCGCAGGGGGGCCAGCCTTTCGGCGCTGAATTGCGCGCGGCGGCGGTCGGGGCGCTCAATCGTGACCTTGTGATAGCCGAAATCGGTGTTCTCAAAAATCTGCACGGCAATGCCGGTGGGATCGCCATTGGCGTCGAGCTGGCGTTCGACCGGCTGGAAGGCAAGGTAGGCGCTAATGATCGCCTCGATATGTTCGGGCGCGAATTCGCAGTTCTTGTCGCCAAGGTTCTTGCGCAGCTTGCGATACAGCAGGTTGGCGTCGATCAGTTGCACGCGGCCGCGCCGGTTGGCGGGTTTGGCGTTGGTCAGCAGCCAGATGTAGGTGGTGATGCCGGTGTTGTAGAACAGGTTGTTCGGCAGCTGGATGATGGTGTCGAGCAGATCGTTTTCGATGATGTGGCGGCGGATGTTGGATTCGCCGCTGCCCGCGTCGCCGGTGAACAGGCTGGAGCCGTTGTGGACCGAGGCAATGCGCGCACCGATGGCGCTGTCCTTGGTGGACTTCATCTTGCCCACCATTTCCATCAAGAACAGCAACTGACCGTCGCTGGAGCGCGGGGTGGCATCCCTGGTTTCGATGGTGCCCCAGTAATCGGCTAGTTCGACCTTGAAGCGCGGGTCGATGACGTCGTTGCCGTCCTTGATGTGCTTCAGCTCGCTGTTCCAGCTTTTGCCATAGGGCGGGTTGGACAGCATGAAGTCGAAACGCTGGGCGGCGAATTCGTCGGTGGAGAGGGTGGAGCCAACCTTGATGTTCTCGGGGTTGTTGCCCTTGATCATCATGTCAGATTTGCAGATGGCGTAAGTCTCGTCGTTGATTTCCTTGCCATAGAGGTAGACATCGCCAGTGGCTTTGATCAAGCCGTCAGGATCGATGATGTAGTTCTGCGCTTCCGTCAGCATACCGCCGCTACCGCAGGCTGGGTCATAGATGGTCATGACTGGAGGAAGCCGGTCTTTGATCGGGTCAAAGATCAGATGCGTCATCAGGTGGATCACCTCGCGCGGTGTAAAATGCTCCCCGGCCTCTTCGTTGTTTTCTTCGTTGAATTTACGGATCAGCTCTTCAAAGACATAACCCATACCAAGATTGCTGAGGGCGGGAAGCATGTTGCCGTCAGGGTCTTCAACCTCGTGTGGCGTGAGGTTGATGTAGGGTGAGATGAACTTTTCCAGCACGTCCAACAGGACCTGCTTGTTTGCCATGTGGCGCATTTGTTCCAGCAGTTTGAAGCGCGAGATGATTTCTTTGACGTTGTCGCTGAACCCGTTCAGGTAATCTTCCACGTTGGCCAGCAGGATCTGCTGGTTGTTGGTGGCGGTGGCGTGCAGCTGTTTCAGTGTCCACTTGCTGGTATTGAAAAATACGTAGCCCGAGGCCGCCTTGAGCGGGGCATCGTCCAGTTCCGTCGCCTTCATCTCGTCTTTTTGAAAGCGAACTTCGTCTAGGACAGCAGCCTTGGTGGGTTCAAGCAGCGTGTCCAGGCGGCGGAGTACCACCATTGGCAGGATGACATCGCGGTATTTGCCGCGGACGTAGACATCGCGAAGGCAATCGTCCGCGATGGACCAGATGAAGGCGACAAGCTTGTTGTGGGCAAATTGGTTCATGGGCGGGTTCATCAGTCCTGTGTCATGCCGATACGTGGGGTGCGGCAATTTTGGTAATCGAATTAGGCGGTTGGTCCTCGATGCTGTCAATCACCGTATGAGGTGAGCGATGATGTCGCAACGGGGTGGTTTAATCTTCGGGTGATCGCAGCTCTGCGTGGGGCCAGTTCGACCGCCGTGCCATGACGATTTGGGCCTTGAGCTGCTCGATCTGTCTGTAGAGAGCCTGGCGCTCCGCCACCGCAGCCGCAACCTTGGCCTGCGTTTCCTTGTCGGGCAGCGGAATCGCCAAGCTTTTCAAGTCTTTCATCGCGATTGTCTGAATCGCAGAGCCTCCCGCCAAAGACTTCAAATGCTCCTGCACCACTTCATCTGACAGATATTCGCAGAGGACGTGGGGGGAGAGCTTATGCCTGCCTTTCAGACGCAGGATCATCAGAGACTGGCCAG
This sequence comes from Burkholderiaceae bacterium, assembly GCA_019428955.1. Taxonomy (GTDB): domain Bacteria; phylum Pseudomonadota; class Gammaproteobacteria; order Burkholderiales; family Burkholderiaceae_E; genus JAGXFR01. The sequence goes on along the minus strand of JAHYJF010000061.1, from coordinate 4,918 downwards.
CTGCCCAGATGGTCGATGATCCCTCTGCTGGCACGTCGTCAGGCACGATTCCGACCTTGCCGACAGCGCCTTTGAAGGCAATCAGCACATCACCCGGCCGCAGTACCTGATTGGCGGCCTTTCGGAACTGCACCCTATCAACGGAAATCGTGCGCGACGGATCAGAGACATTGCCGTTCTCTGCAATGTCCGCTGGCGCCGCTTCAAGAACGATGTACTCGCCGCCTTCCTGTTGGGTGAGCGCTGCGGGCCTGATCATTTCAACCAGTTCCGAAAGTTCAGCGACCTCTGACTTCGCAAGCAATTGGGCAATCGCATCACGGGCGTGGCGATCAAGGTAGCGATCAATCGTAAGGGTGTAGCCTTCTTCCTTGATGCTATGCAGGTCTATGTCACGTGCGAATGCTTCGGTCCCTGTCAGTTCGATAGCTGGAAGCTGTGACCACGCAACTCCTTTGCGAATTTCCAGTCGACCACGCTCCCGTCTGGAAGCGAATTGTTCGTCTGTAAGGTTGACGAAGCGGATCGCCGCGTGGCTGGTTCCCTTCGGTGAGAGCAGGAGGAGCGCTGTATTGATCGACGTATTTTGAAACATCATACTCGGACCAATGCCCATGACCGCTTGCAGACGGCCAGAGTGCACCAGCTCCTCGCGAGCAATCGCTTCAACTCCGACGGCGCGGAACAACGCCCCTTCGGTGACGGTCAAAACAGCACGCCCTCTCGCGTTCTGCAAAGCATCAGCAATTGCAACGCTTTCGCTAGATATGCGACCATGTCGCCCGCCGAAAATTCCCAAGTGGGAAAGTGTGGATTCAGGAACGTCTCCAGCGCGTGACATATCAAAGCCAAACGGCGGCATGATAAGTTCGACATCAAAAAAAGGTTGGCCTGAACGCGTCCAAGGGTTCGATTTGCTGAACTTGATGTCGAGGTCAAAGATTGCGGCCAAATGCCCGAGAATACGGGTGTCATGCTCCCAGCCTGCATATTCTATGAAGGTTGGCTGTGCGTGTGTTTTGCGATCAATAGCGAAAAGTAGGGCGGGTCTGAGGCTTGCCGGGTAAGAAAAACGTGCGCATTGCGCGTTGCCCAACAGGCCAAGGAGCTCTTGCGCCGCGTCCTGCCGGATCCAAAACTCACCAAAGTCGCGGCTAGCGTTGGCGTCCAGCATCGCGGACACGTCGGATAGTTGAAGGTCCAGTGGGGCGTCGAGAAGTGCCTTGGCGGCAATCTGGATAAGTGCGCTGCTGCTCGGCTGCTCATGACCGTACGCGACTGAGGCGGTGTCGTTCCAATCCTCTCCCTTACTTAGGTTCGCGGCGGTTTCGATGATCGCCGTCGCGATTTGGCCGGAAGAAAGTGACGAACCACGCAGGTTGTTCAGGATTTCGTGAAAGGTCATGTGAATTCCAAAGTCAGTAGTTAATTGTTTTTGTTCCGGGCCGACAAAAGCTGTCGGCTCGGTACGTGGTGACCAAGCTGTCACCTGCCGCGACCACCACAACGCCACCTTTGCGGTCGGCGTCGTCGAGGAACTTCAGCTTCCGCCGCAGCTCGCACATCTCTGCGCGGATGGTCTTGGTATCGAGGACATACCGATCGCCTTCGATGCGGCCGAGATCGAGGGCAAGGCTGACCAGCTCTTTGCGAATGCCGCGTTGGTTCATGCGAGCGTCAATGTGTGTGGTGGTGTGCATCGGTTCGCCTCCTGTCGATGGATCATATATGAGACACCCTAGGCAGAAATCAATAGCAAACTTAAAAAAGCAGCAGATAATTTTTAAAGCAGGGTTGCGTGGGGTGACTTGATCTGACTGGAACGCGCAGCAACCAACCACGGCTGCACCTTCGGCATCACTGCCGTCACCTCCACCTCCCGCAGCATCCCGCCCGCCACGAGCCCATCCCGCACCCAGTCCAGCGCCTGCCACCAATCGTCATACCCGCGCCGGGCGGAGGCGATCTGTTCCGGATGCGGCCGCCAGGTGACAGGGCAGGCCAGCACCTCGACGCTGCGCCAGCGGCCGCGGTGCAGCACGCGCTCGACACCAACAACCTCGGTCATCGCGCGCACGCCGTGCTGGTTCTCTCGCGTATCACGTGGCACGCAGCGCGGCACGGCACCCGGCATCCAGTCGGGCGTCAGCCCGGCGCGCGCCAGTTCCGCCACGCGGATTGCCATGCGGAGGCCGCCGAGGCTGTCGGGGATCCCGGATACGGTGGCGGCGATCACCTCGGCATCGGGATGGGTATAGCTGCCCAATTTGTGTTGGCCGCCGTCTACTTTGCAGCCAAGCATGGCTCGCTGCAGCAGGACGTATTCGAGGCCGAAGCCGAAGCCTTCCTCGGTCATGTCCTTTGGCGGCGGCAGTTCCAGCTGTGCCCTTTCAACCCGGAACGCCCATTCCAGCGCCGCCTGCACGCCCAGCGCGCGTTTGACCTTGGTGCCGCCAAGCCGACCGATCTTACTCATGGCCGCAGTCCTTCAAACAGGTCCATCTGCGCTGGGCCCTCCTGTCCATCCGTCGGTCGCCAGATCCACGGGCCCGAGGCCATGGGCAGCTGCGAGAGCGCGCCACGCATGCGCTGCTGCCAGTGGGTGAACTCCGTTGCCGAGCAGGCGCAGAGCGCGTGCCCGATGGGCCAGCCCATCAGCCATCCGACGAAGAGCGGATTCAGCCGCCGCCGCGCCCGACCCTTCAGGATCCGCTTTGATGCGACGCGCCCATGCGAGGCAATCATCGAAGCCCAAAGCGGGCGCGAGATCGGGGCGTGATGCGAGGGTTGCAGCCCAACCGGCATGATCGCCGGGATCGGGCGGGTGAAGCCCTGCTCCGCCCGGTAATGCAGGATATCCATCCGGCTCTTGCCATCGGCCCGGGTCACGCTGGCCGGACTGCTGCCCTTCCAGTTCTGCGCCGCCGGTGTCGGCCACTGGAGGGCCTGCGCGCTGAGCTTCGGCTCGCCCCGGCTGTTGATCTTGCCACGCAGCCGGTCCATCTGGTCGTCCGCCACAGGCGTTTGCCATTGCGCCGCCTGTGCTGGCAGGGGTGGCGTCCCGCCCGAGCCATAGCTCTGGCCCGGGCCGCCCTTTGCGCCATCGGTCGCTTTCGGTGTCGACCAGTTGGTGATGCCCAGCGCCAGCGCTTCTGCCTTCCGGGTGAAATCGCTGTTCCCCGCCGGGTTGTAGCGATCCGTACCGGGATGCAGGCTCATCGGTGTGGGCCAGGATGAAGATGCGCAACCGCTGGTGCGGCGCACCGACTTCTGCCGCCGAGAACAAGCCCGCCGCAGGCGTGTAGCCCATGCCCCAAAGCTCTCGGAGGACGGTTTCAAGGCCGAGGGTGACGTGACCGGAGACATTCTCGAGGAACACCCATTCGGGGCGGCACTGATCGATGACACGGGCGACGTCTGGCCAGAGGTGGCGGGGATCATCGGCTCCCCCGCGTTTTCCAGCGGCGCTGAAGGGCTGGCAGGGATATCCCGCGAGGACGGTGTCGAAGGCCCCCCGGAAGGGCCGGGCATCGAAGCAGCGCAGATCATCCCAGATTGGGGCAGGGGCAAAGTATCCGGCGCGCTGGGCCGCGATGATGACGGAGCGGGGCCAGTCCTCCCATTCGACAAAGGCGCGGGTGTGATAGCCGGACTCGGCCAGCATGAGGCCCATATCCAGGCCTCCGCCGCCTGCGCAGAGGCTGAGTCCGTTCTGGGGACGTGACACCATGCCATTCACAGCACTCCCCGCTGCCGGAGCCGTTCGGGCGTGACGAGGCCTCGTGCCAGCATGGCTGCGCACATCGCGTTGCTGATCATGCTGGCGGGCAGGAAGCCGTCTGCATTGACCTTTGCCGCGTAGAACGCCGCCAGTTCGTCGTCGTCGGGTCGGGGTGCTGCATCCGCCTTGCGCCGCCGCTTGGCTTTTGTTCCCTTGGCCATCGCAATCGCCGCCTGGGCATCGCGCGCTGCTGCCCGTTCCATGAACCGGTCGAGGGCCTTGGGGCCATCAGGCGGATTGGGATGATCGCGCCGGGTCTCAGCAGTAACCTCGATGATCCGATCCTCGGTCAGCCCGAGGTCATCGATCCAGCGCCGGACATGCAACCGTGCTGGCCAGCCTTGCCACCAGGCGGGCAGGGCGGCGTTGGCGGCAAAGCCCAGCGCTTGCAGCAGCTCTGCGAAGAACAAATCAAAATCGGCATCGCGCGCAGCCGCGCCCTCCTCCTCCTTTACAGGTTCCCTTAAAGGTTCTCTTACAAGGTTAGTCTCCGGATTCCGGAGATGGCTTTGGGCAAAATCCGGAGATGGCTTTGCCGGAAATCCGGAGATGGCCCCATGTCCACTTTCCGGAGTTGGGTCGTCATTCTGTTCCGCGTCCGTTCCGTCAGAACCATCTGCGGTTTCCGGAGTTGGCTCTTGTGGGAAGCTGTCCTCGAACCCCAGGATGTAGCGTGTGGCCTGGCGCTTGTGGGTGCGCGGATCATGGGTGCGGACACGATGGATCAGGCGCAATTCCTCGAGCTTTGCGAGATGGTCGTTCAGCGCCGAGACCGACATTTCCGCATCGTCGGCCAGCCGCGCCTGCGTCGGAAAGCAGCCGAAGTCGGGGTTGTGCCGGTCGCAGAGGAACCAGAGCACGATCTTGGTGGCAGGCTTCAACCCGCGTTGCTGGATGGCCCAGACAGTTGCCTTGTGGCTCATGGCGCGACCCTCCGCGACGGGTGCTGCACGCGACTGGTGAAGCCGTTGTCCGCCAGCGCGCCCAGCGCATCGTCGACCGAGCGCACCAGCGCCCAACCGAAGCCCTGCGCGAGCACCGCCTCGCGGAAGCTCTCCTGCGTCGGGCGCAGCCGTCCTTTCGGGGCTTTCAGCCCGAGGAACAGCACGCCGCCGCCGGAGATCACGATCAGATCGG
>JAHYJF010000060.1 GCA_019428955.1 Burkholderiaceae bacterium | reverse complement strand
CCCCCGCCGATATCGACGCCGCGGTGCGGGCCGGGCTGGGATACCCTGCCGGTCCGCTCGAGATGGGCGACCTCATTGGGCCGGCCACGATCGTGGCAATTCTGGCAGGAATGTTCAAGGTTACCTCCGACCCGCGCTACCGGCCCTCGCAATGGCTGCGACGCCGGGCACTGCTCGGCCTGACGCTCCAGCACCAGGATTGATGAGGACCATGAGCGCACGCCCCCACGACGCCACGCGGCGGCGCATCTACCTGATGCGCCATGGCAGCGTCACCTACTTCGACGCCGACGGCAAGCCCCGCGAGCCGGACAGCGCTCCGCTCAACGACGCCGGACGTCGCGAAGCCGCAGCGGCGGGGCAGTTGTTTGCCAGGGATGGGGTGCGTTTCGACCGAGTCATAGTCAGTGGTTTGGTGCGCACCGTGCAGACTGCCGAACTGGTGCTGAACGAAATGGGCGTCGCTTGCCGCCTGGAAGCCTGGCCCGAGCTGGTCGAAATCCGTGGTGGCCCACTCTCCAAACTGCGCGACGACGAGTTGCGCGACGCCTTCCTCGGCTCGCTCGAGGGCTGCCCCGACCCCGAGACGCGTTTCCTGGGCGGCGAATCAGTGGGCGAACTGCTTGACCGGGTGGTTCCGGCTATCAAGCGCCTGCGCGCGAGCACCGACTGGGAAACCGTGCTGCTGGTCCTGCACGGCGGCGTCAACCGGGCGATCATCTCCCATGCCCTCACCGGTGAGCACCGCCTGCTCGGCGGCCTGCAGCAGTCACCGGCGAACGTCAGCGCGCTTGACGTCGGGAGTCATCCGCGCGACTGGGTAGTGCGCTATGTGAACCTGTTCGCCAGCGACCTGCTCCAGCGCCACGCGCGCCGAACGACCATGGAAGAATTGCTCGATCAGTATCTGGTAGGGAGAAGAGGATGACCCAGGGAGAATCGCAAGGCGGGAAGCAGCAGAGTGGGGCGGCGGCGTTCGTCGGAACGATGCCGATTTCCGAGCGCCACCGTTTCGACGTTGCGGCGCTCGAGGCCTGGTTGCGCGAGCAACTGCCGGGGTTCAAGGGGCCGCTGCAGGTGGAACAGTTCCGCGGCGGACAATCCAATCCGACCTACCTGCTGATCGGCCCGGAACGCAACTACGTGATGCGCACCAAGCCGGCGCCGGCGAGCATGCTGCTGCCCTCGGCGCACGCGGTCGAGCGCGAATTCACGGTGATGAAGGCTCTGGCCGGGACCGGCGTGCCGGTGCCCGAGGTCTACTGCCTGTGCGAGGACGAGGCCGTGATCGGTCGCGCCTTCTTCCTGATGGAACATGTGCTCGGTCGGGTGCTCTGGGAACAGTCACTGCCGGGCATGACCAAGGCCCAGCGTCACGCCATCTATCACGAAATGAACCGCGTGATAGCGACCCTGCATTCGGTCGATCCGGCGGCCGTGGGGCTTGCGCAGTTCGGCAAGCCGGGCAACTACTTTGCTCGCCAGATTGCTCGCTGGACCCGTCAGTATCGGGCTTCCGAGACCGAGACCATCCCGGCGATGGACGCCTTGATTCAATGGCTGCCCCAGCACATCCCGCCCGGTGAGGAGACCGCCATAGTCCACGGCGACTACCGGCTCGACAATCTGATCTTCGCACCCGACGAGCCGCGCGTCCTGGCAATCCTCGACTGGGAGCTGTCGACCCTGGGGCACCCGTTGGCGGATTTCTCGTATCACTGCATGGGCTACCACATCGCCCCCGGGGAATTCCGCGGCATTGCCGGACTCGACCTGGTCGATTTGGGAATTCCCAGCGAGGAGGAGTACGTCGCGCTCTACTGCCGGCGCACCGGCCGCAGCGGGATCGACAATTGGGACTTCTACCTCGCCTACAACCTCTTCCGGCTGGCCGGCATCCTGCAGGGCATCATGCGCCGGGTGGTCGACGGCACCGCCTCCAGCCAGCAGGCGCGCGACGCCGGTCGCCGCGCCCGCCCCCTGGCGGAAATGGGTTGGGCGATCGCCCAGCGGGTCTGAACCAAGCGAGTGCTGCCGCGCAACCGCCGCCTGCCGAGCGGCTGCCGGCCCAACCATGAGGAACAACCCGTGATCGATCTCTACACCTGGCCAACTCCCAATGGGCACAAGATCCACATCATGCTCGAGGAATGTGCCCTGCCCTATGCGGTCCACGCCGTCGACATCGGGGCCGGCGAGCAGTTCGACCCCGAGTTCCTGGCAATCAGCCCAAACAACAAGGTCCCGGCGATCGTCGACTCCGATGGACCCGGCGGGAAGCCGTTCACGCTGTTCGAATCGGGCGCCGTCCTGCTCTACCTGGCGGGCAAGACGGGGCGCTTCCTGCCGCGTTCGGAAACCGGCAAGTACCGGACTCTCGAGTGGCTGATGTTCCAGATGGGCGGGTTCGGACCGATGCTTGGGCAGGCCCACCACTTCCGCATCTATGCTCCCGAGCGCATCGAGTACGCCTACCAGCGCTACACCCGCGAAGCGGCGCGGCTCTATGGCGTAATCGACCGGCGGCTGGCCGAAACCGGGGCATTCATAGCCGGCCGGCAGTACACCATTGCCGACATGGCGCTCTGGCCCTGGGCCCGCTCACACGCCAACCAGGGCATCGATCTTGCCGACTACCCGCAGGTCGCTCGCTGGTTCGAGAGAATCGGCGCCCGAGCGGCCGTAAAACGGGCGGTCAAGGTGCTCGCCGAGCGTCGTCGACCGCTGGTTGACGACCAGGCCAAAACCAATTTGTTCGGCAGCGAGCAATACGGCCGGCGCTGATCGGCCGGCGCTGGAGACTACTGCAGCGGGCTCTTGACGGCCTTGGGAAGCGGGAACGAGAACACCTCGATCCCCTCTTCCTCGAGCTCGCTGCGGTCGGCGGACGAGGCCACGCCCCTGATGCCACGCGTGGGAGCCTCTTGATAGTGGATACGCCGCGCTTCCTCGGCGAAGCCCTCGCCGACGTCGTCGGTGTTCTCGACGATGTGGCGCGCGATTCTCAGCCAGGCGGCCTGCGCCTGGCTCGGATTGGCAATTACTTCGGCGCCCTGCGCGTTGTCCGGGGACGATGCGTCGGACGAATCCTTGGACAGGCTGAGGTGCGGCGCTGCCGGCAGCTTGCGAATCGCGTCGCTGCCGCAAATCGGACACAACAGCAGGCCCGAGGCCAACTGGGTGTCATACTCCTCGCTCGAGCCGAACCATCCCTCAAAGCGATGCTCGTCCCGACAACAGAGATTGAATACCTTCATACTTGTCCCGCACTCCAGCCCATGTCCAACTACTTCCTCCCATTGTACGAGCAATCATTGACAAGACCACGATGAGCGCCCGGGAACCTTTGACCATAACCATCGACGATGCGCTCGAGCGGCTCGCGAGTTTCGACGCGGTGATTGATGCCCGCAGTCCCGGGGAATACGCCGAGGACCACCTGCCGGGAGCGATTAACCTGCCGGTGCTCGACGATGCCCAGCGCGCCGAGGTTGGCACCATCGACCGGCAGCACTCGGCGTTCGAGGCCCGCCGGATCGGGGCTGCATTGGTGTGCCACAACATCGGCGCGATTCTGGAAGGTGCGTTGGCCGCCAAGCCTCGCGAGTTCAGCCCGCTCGTCTACTGCTGGCGGGGCGGGAACCGCTCCGGAGCGCTGGCCACCGTACTTGCCCGCACGGGCTGGCGCACCAGCGTGCTCGAAGGCGGCTACCGGGCATTCCGGCGCCGAGTGCTGGAGGATCTCACCAAGTTGCCCGGCCAGTTCCGGTTCATCGTCGTGGCGGGCCGCACCGGCAGCGGCAAGAGCCAGATCCTGCGGATGGCGGGCGCCCTCGGTGCCCAGGTGCTCGATCTGGAGGAACTGGCGGAACACCGCGGCTCAGTGCTGGGACCCATTCCGGGATCTTTGCAACCCAGCCAGAAGGCTTTCGAAAGCCGGATCTGGTCGGCACTGCGGTCGATGGACCCCCAAGAACCCGTCCTGGTTGAATCCGAGAGCCGCAAAGTTGGCCAGCGCCATCTTCCGGGCGAGCTGATGGCCATGATGCGGGGAGCGCCGTGTCGGGTAATCACGATCCCGATCGAGGCGCGGGTGGCGCTGTTGCGGCGCGAATACGCGCACTTCTTATCCGACCCCGATTCGCTCATAGCGCGACTGGAACGCCTGAGCGATTTGCACTCTCGGCAGGTGCTTGCCAGCTGGGTTGGATTCGTCCGCAGCGGCGACTGGGACAGCCTGGTCGAATCGCTCCTGACCGAGCACTACGACCCGGCCTATGACCGCTCGATGAAGCGCAATTTCAGCGCCCTGGCAGCAGCACCAGTCATCGCAATCGCGCCGCAGGCGCCGAGCGAGGGTGAATCAGGGACGCTGCTAGACGCCGCGCTGGAACGAGCGGCGCGGGACCTGCTCGCAACCATCTGAACCCCGGCGGCGGCCCGGGACTGTCGCGGGCCGCAGATATCGCCAGAGTTAGCGCAGAGGGTCGGTGGCGGGCCCGGGGGAGGAGGTAATGGTGACCTTGGAGGCCGCCTTGAGCGCCGCAAGATAGTCGCGCAGTACCTGCCGACCCCACAACTGATTGGCCTGCTGGCGGTACTCTGGCCGACGACGGGCCAGTTCCTCAGCGGGCGGCAGGGAGATTTTCTCGATACGGGCAACCAGGTAGCCGGCAGCGCCGCGGTCGACCCCGACGTACGCCGGCAGTGGTTTTGCTGGCGCTGCCATGATCTGTTCGACGACCGCGGGCGAATAATCCCCTGGAGTCACCATCGAAACGCTCTTCACCGCACCAAAGCCATCGGCCGAGGCCGGAGCGCTGAGCAGTTCCTTGAGCTTCTTCTCACCGGCTGCGACCGCCACACGGCTGGCCTCGCGCTCCACGTAGGCGGCGCGAATGCGCTCCTGAACTTCCTCGAACTTCGAGTGACTCGCCGGATGATAGTCAGCGATGCGGGCCGAAACCAGCACCCCGTCGCCGATATCGATCGCCTCGGTATTGCGGCGGGTGCGCACCGAATCGGCCGCAAACAGGGCGTCGGTCACCTTCTGGTTGCGCAGCGGGGAGTCTGCCGGCAACTTGTCCGACCCGGTCCTCGTCAACCCCTCAAAGCGCTTGATTTCAAGCTTGAAGCGCTCGGCAGCCGGCTTGAGGCTATCGGCCTGCTCATAGACGGTGTTGGTGAATCCTTCGGCCAGCTCGGCAAACTTGGCGCTCGCCTGCTGGTTGCGAATCTCGGACTCGATCTGGGCGCGCACCTGCTCGAGCGGTTGCACCGATCCTCCCTTGATTCCGGTCAGCTTGATCAGGTGGATTCCGAATTCGGTCTCGATCGGCGCACTCAACTCCCCATCCTTGAGCGCAAAGGCGGCATCGGCGAACTTCTTGGTCATGGTATCGCGGGTGAAATAACCGAGATCGCCGCCTTGGGCAGCCGAGCCAGGATCCTGCGAATCGGCCTTGGCCAGCGCTGCGAAGTCAGACCCGGCGCGCAGCTTGGCGAGCAGTTCGTTGGCCTTGGCGAGCGCGGCTTCCTTGGTCATCTTGGCGCCGACTTCGATCAGGATGTGACTGGCCTTGCGCTCTTCCCTGGTTCCGAAGCGGGCGCGATTCTGCTCGTAGTACGCCTTGACCTCCTCGGGCTTGAGCGCGATCTGCTCGGCCACGCCGGCACGGCTGAGCACCAGGTACTCCACCGTTGCCGACTCCGGCACCAGGAAGGCGTTCCTATTTTCATCGTAGTACTTGCGCAGGTCAGCCTCCTGGGGTTTGACCTGCGCGGCGAAGTCCTCGGCCCGGAATACCAGTTCGCGGACGTCGCGACGCTGCTCGTTGCTGACGATCAGACGCTCGAGGACCGTGCGTGGCATGAATTCAGTCTGGTAAATCGCGTCCGGCAGCACCTGCAGCGTCAGCTCGCGGCGCATTTCCGCCTCGAATCCCAGTTCGCTCTTGCCCTGCGCGGCCAGCATCGAGCGATAGCGCTCAGCGTCGAAGGTACCGTCTTCGCGCCGCAACCCCGGGATGCCGGCAATGGCGCTGCGCAACTGTGCGTCGGTTATCGCGACGTGGTCGGCAGCCGACCTGCGGGCGAGCACGCGCTGGACCACCAGGCTGTCGACGATCTCTGAGCGCGCCTCGGGTGTTTCGAAGATGCGCGGATCGAATTTCTCGCCCAGCACCTGGCGCATGTTCTCGACCTGGCGGCGTTGGGCCAGTTCGTACTCCTGGCGGGTGATGCGGTCCCCATCGACGTGTGCCACCACCCCCTCGTCGGAAAACATGCGGTCGTAGCCGGATATACCGAAGAAGGCGAAGGCAGGAAAGATCAACAACAACAGGAAACCCAGCAGGATCCGCTGATGCTTGCGAATCGATTCGAACATTGTGCTGCTCTCCTTTCCGCTCCGACGCCTGGAACTCCCGTTTACGGCAGCACGGCGCCCGAAAAAAAAGGGGGAACTCGCGTTCGCCCTTGGCATATCTCGGGGGGGCCCCGACCAGCGGGAGTTTACCGCATCAGGGAGGTGCCCGCAAACCGCCGTTGGGCCGCTCCCGCCCTGCTCCATCTGGTCTCCCGCCGCTCCCGCTCCCGCCCTCAGCCCAGCGCTGCGATCACCGCCGGCGGCGCCTGCACCAGCTCGATCAGAACCCCCTCGCCGCTGACCGGAAACTGGTCGTTGCCGCGCGGGTGGATGAAGCAGATGTCGTGGCCGGAAGCGCCCGGGCGGATGCCGCCGGGCGCAAGGCGCACGCCGTTCGCGCTCATCCACGCCACCGCCGCGCGCAGGTCGTCGACCCACAGCCCGATGTGGTTCAGCGGCGGCAGGTGAACCGCCGGCTTGCGCTCCGGGTCCAGTGGTTGCATCAGGTCGATCTCGACCTCGTGTTCCCCGCTGCCGAGCGCGGCGATGTCCTCATCGACGTTCTCGCGCTCGGACACGAAACTGCTCTTGATCTTCAGCCCCAGGACGTCGACCCAAAGGGCGCCCAGGCGAGTCTTGTCGATGCCGCCGATGGCGACCTGCTGAATACCGAGAATCCGGAATCCCCGACCACTCCTGGTGGCGGGCGAACCATCGGTGGCCTTGCCGCTGGGCTCACTCATTTCCTGCCCCTCAGACGAAGCGCATGATGGGCTGGTCGACGCTCAGGCTCTCGCCGCTCTTGGCGAGAACCTCGGCGACCTTCCCGTCCTGGGTAGCGGTAAGGATGTTTTCCATCTTCATCGCCTCGATAACCGCCAGCCGGTCGCCGGCCCGGACCACCTGCCCCGCTTCCACGGCGACCTCGGCGAGCAGCCCCGGCATCGGCGAGAGCAACAGCTTGCCGGTGTCGGCAGGGGCCTTGAACTGCATCAGGCGGTGCAGTTCGGCGGCTCGCTCCGAAAGCACCATGGCATCGATCTGGGTGCCGTTGTGCATCACGCGGTAAATCAGCGCGCTCTTGGCCGTGCCGCGTTCCGCCTGGGCCACGAACGGCGTGCCGTTGCAGGTTCCGGTTATCCGAACGTCGTTCAACCGGAAACGGCATTCGATACGATAGGCTTGGTTCTCGACCGTCACGGTCGCGCGCCCTTCGGCGCTCGCAAAATCACTGATCCGGACCGGATAGCGCCGGTGATCGCCGTCGGCCTGCATCGCCAGCACCACGTAGAAACTCTCCAGCCTGACCTCGTGGCCAGCCATCTGGCCACTGATGCCCTTGGCGCGCTCGCGAATCTTGCGCCTTATGAAGGCCGCCAGCGCTACCAGGAACAGCGGGTCATCGTGCGGCACGTCCTCGGACTTGAAGCCACTTGGATAATGTTCAGGGATGAAGCCGGTATTGAAGTTGCCGGCCACGAATTCGGGATGGGCCAGCAACGCCGACTGGAACGGAATGTTGCTGCTGATGCCGCGGATCACGAAGGCGTTGAGCGCCTCGCGCAAGCGCATGATCGCGTCCTTGCGGTCGCGCCCGTGCACTATCAGCTTGGCGATCATCGAGTCGTAGTACATCGGGATCTCGCCGCCCTCGTACACCCCGGTGTCGACCCGCACGCCACCGACCGGCTGGCCGTCGGGACCAAGGGGAGGCATGGGCTGAGCCGCTGCCAGCGTCTGTGCTGGCGGCTCGTACCTGACCAGCCTTCCCACCGAAGGCAGAAAGTTGCGGAACGGATCCTCGGCATTGATCCGGCATTCCATCGCCCAGCCGCTGCGCACCACCTGATCCTGGGTGAACGGCAGCCGCTCGCCGGCTGCGACCCGAATCATCAACTCCACCAGGTCGACTCCGGTGATGCATTCGGTCACCGGATGCTCCACCTGGAGCCGCGTGTTCATCTCGAGGAAGTAGAAGCTCTGGTCCTTGCCGACCACGAATTCAACCGTACCGGCACTTTGGTACTGGACCGCCTTGGCCAGCGCCACCGCCTGGGCGCCCATGGCGCGGCGGGTCTCCTCACTGATGAAGGAACTGGGTGCTTCCTCGATCACCTTCTGGTGGCGTCGCTGGATCGAGCATTCGCGTTCCCACAGGTAGACGCAGTTGCCGTGGGCATCGCCCAGCACCTGGATCTCGATGTGCCGCGGTTCCTCGACGAACTTCTCGACGAAGACCCGGTCGTCGCCGAAGCTGTTGCGGGCCTCGTTGCGGCACGAACTGAAGCCCTCCAGGGCCTCTTTGTCGTTCCAGGCCACCCGCAGGCCCTTGCCGCCCCCGCCGGCGCTGGCCTTGATCATCACCGGGTAGCCGATGTCGCGGGCAATTTCGACCGCCCGTTCGGGGGTCTCGATGGCATCCGGCCAGCCCGGGATCGTGCTGACGTTGGCCTCCATCGCCAGCTTCTTGGACGCAATCTTGTCGCCCATGGCGCCAATCGAATGGTGCTTGGGGCCGATGAAGACGATGCCTTGCTCCTCGAGCTTGCGGGCGAATCCTTCGTTCTCGGACAGGAAGCCGTAACCGGGATGAACGGCCTGCGCCCCGGTCTGGCGGCAGGCGGCGATGATCTTATCCATCACCAGGTAGGACTCGCGGCTCGGCGCCGGCCCGATGCATACCGCCTCGTCGGCAAGTTCCACGTGGCGGGCGTCGCGATCGGCTTCCGAATAGACGGCAACGGTGGCGATACCCATGCGACGCGCGGTCAGGATCACGCGACAGGCGATTTCTCCCCGATTGGCGATCAGAATCTTTTCGAACATGGTCTGTTTCCCCGAGGCCCTAGAGCGGAATGTTGCCGTGCTTGCGCCACGGATTGTCGACCTTCTTTTCGCTCAACATGGTCAGCGAGCGGCAGATGCGCTTGCGGGTCTCATGGGGCTGGATCACGTCGTCGATGTAGCCGCGGCTGCCGGCCACGAACGGATTGGCAAAGCGGGCCTTGTATTCGGCCTCCCGTGCCGCCAGTTTATCGGAGTCGTTTTTGTCTCCGCGGAAGATGATTTCGACCGCGCCCTTGGCGCCCATCACCGCAATCTCGGCGCTGGGCCAGGCGAAGTTGACATCGCCGCGCAGGTGCTTGGAAGACATCACGTCGTAGGCGCCACCATAGGCCTTGCGGGTGATCACCGTGACCTTGGGCACCGTGCACTCGGCGAAGGCATAGAGCAGTTTGGCGCCATGCTTGATGATCCCGCCGTATTCCTGCGAAGTGCCGGGCATGAACCCGGGCACGTCGACAAAGGTCAGCACCGGAATGTTGAAGGCGTCGCAGAAGCGCACGAACCGTGCGGCCTTGATGCTGCTGCGGATATCGAGGCACCCGGCCAGCACCATCGGGTTATTGGCCACGATGCCCACGCTTTGGCCGCCGAGGCGGGCAAAGCCGATGACGATGTTCTTGGCGTAGTCGGGCTGCAGTTCGAAGAAGTCGCCGTCGTCGACGACCTTGAGGATCAGCTCCTTAATATCGTAGGACTTGTTGGGATTGTCGGGCACCAGCGTGTCGAGCGACATGTCGAGCCGATCGCTGGGATCATCGCTTTCCCGAAACGGCGCCTTTTCCCGGTTGGACAGCGGCAGGTAGTTGAAGAACCGGCGCAACAGCATCAGCGCCTCGACATCGTTCTCGAATGCCATGTCGGCGACGCCCGACTTGGTGGTGTGGGTCACCGCACCGCCCAGCCCTTCGGCGCTCACTTCCTCGTGAGTGACGGTCTTGACCACCTCCGGCCCGGTCACGAACATGTACGAGCTGTCTTTGACCATGAAGATGAAATCGGTCATCGCCGGCGAATAGACCGCCCCGCCGGCGCACGGTCCCATGATCAGGCTGATCTGCGGGATCACGCCCGATGCCATGACGTTGCGCTGGAACACCTCGGCATAACCGCCGAGCGATGCCACCCCTTCCTGGATTCGCGCACCGCCCGAGTCATTGATCCCGATGACCGGGGCGCCGACCTTCATCGCCTGGTCCATGATCTTGCAGATCTTCTCCGCGTGGGCTTCCGACAGGGCGCCGCCAAACACCGTGAAGTCCTGGCTGAATACGAACACCAGCCGGCCATTGATCATGCCGTAGCCGGTAACCACCCCGTCACCGGGTATCTTGTTGTCCGCCATGCCGAAGTCGTTGCAGCGGTGCTCGACGAACATATCCCACTCCTCGAACGTGCCTTCGTCGAGCAGCAGCAGGATGCGCTCGCGCGCACTCAGCTTGCCCTTCGCGTGTTGCGCCTCGATGCGCTTGGCCCCCCCGCCCAGGCGGGCCAACGCCCGTTTTCGTTCGAGCTCTTCGATAATGTCGTGCACGACGCAGTCTCCTGGTTGATCTTCTAATTGCCGGCCGCCCACGGCGGCGATATCTTCAGTTCATCAGCTCCAGCAGGCGTCGCGCGGCCACCGACGGCGCCAGGCTGCCGGCGCGAACCTCGGCGCTGAGCCCCGACAGGGCTGCCCGAACCCGCGGATGATCGCGAAAACGGGCCTTCAGTCCCGACTCGATCCGTTCCCACATCCAGGCGTGATCCTGCTCATGACGGCGCGCCGCCAGCCTGCCGCTGGCTTCCTGTGCCACCTGGAAACGGGTCACCGCAGTCCAGGACTCTTCCAGCCCCTGTCCATCGAGCGCGCTGACCAACAGCACCTCGGGCTGCCATTCGGTGCCCTTGCCGTCATGCGCCGCAGGAGCCCGGTGGCGGCCGAATATCCGCAGGGCGCCCGCGATCTCGTCATGGGCCCGCTGGGCAGCGATCCGGTCCAGGTCGGTCTTGTTGACCAGGACCAGGTCGGCAAGTTCCATCACTCCCTTCTTGATCGCCTGCAGATCGTCCCCGGCGTTGGGCAGGTGCATCAGCAGGAACATGTCGGTCATCCCCGCGACCGCGATCTCCGACTGGCCGACACCGACCGTTTCGACGATCACGATGTCGTATCCGGCCGCCTCGCAGACCCTGATGGTCTCGCGGGTCATCTCGGCAACCCCGCCCAGCGTGCCGGAAGCCGGGCTCGGGCGGATGAATGCTGCGTCGTGAACCGAGAGCCGTTCCATGCGGGTCTTGTCGCCCAGGATCGAGCCGCCGCTGACGCTCGACGAGGGGTCGACCGCCAGCACCGCGACCCGATGATCCTGGCCCACCAGGTAGAGCCCCAGCGCCTCGATGAAAGTCGATTTGCCCACGCCGGGTACGCCCGAGATTCCGAGCCGCAGGGCCCGCCCGCTCGCCGGCAGCAAGGCGTTGAGCAACTCGTCGGCACGGGCGCGATGAGTTTCCAGCCGCGACTCGAGCAACGTGATCATCTTCGCCAGGGCGCGCCGTTGCTGCGCCCCCGCCGGCCCCAAGAGGGCTGCGAGCAAGGCACTATCTTCTGCGGTCAGCGCGCTCATCGGCAGCGTGGCGCTCAGGCCCCGGAGAGCTGCTTCTGGATTTGTGCCAGCACGTCGCGGGCCGATTCGGTGATCGGCGTCCCCGGCCCATAGATGCCCTTTACCCCGGCGCGCATCAGGGCGTCGTAGTCGGGCCGGGGCACGACGCCACCGACGAATACCACGATGTCCTCGCCGCCTTGCTTGCGCAATTCTTCGATGACCTCCGGCACCAGCGTCTTGTGGCCGGCGGCCAGGGTCGACACCCCGAGCGCGTGCACATCATTTTCGATCGCCTGGCGCGCACACTCGGCCGGAGTCTGGAACAGCGGCCCGATGTCGACATCAAAGCCAAGGTCGGCAAACGCGGTAGCCACGACTTTGGCGCCGCGGTCATGGCCGTCCTGGCCCAGCTTGGCGACCATCACCCGCGGGCGTCGGCCGTGCGCCTTGGCGAAAGCCTCGATCTCTTCCTTCACGGCGCTCCATCCTTCACCAGATTCATAAGCGGCGGCATACACTCCGGTCACCTTGTGGGTGTCGGCGCGATGGCGCCCCCAGGCCCGTTCGAGAGCCGCGCTGACCTCGCCCACCGTCGCGCGCAAGCGGATCGCCTTGACGCTCAGATCGAGCAGATTGCCGGCCCCGTTCTCCGCGCTGGCCTGCAAAGCCTGCAACGCCGCGGTCACGCCGGCATTGTCGCGCGTGGCGCGCACTCGCGCGAGGCGCTCGATCTGGCTCTCGCGCACCTGCACATTGTCGATCTCGCGGCTCTCGATCGCATCTTCCTGTGCCAGGCGGTACTTGTTGACCCCGACGATGGTGTCGCGGCCCGAATCGATCCGCGCCTGCTTCTCGGCGGAGCTGGCCTCGATCTTGAGCTTGGCCCAGCCCGAATCGACCGCCTTGGTCATGCCGCCCATCGCCTCGACTTCCGCGATGATCGCCCAGGCGGCGTCGGCCATGTCCTGGGTCAGCTTCTCCATCATGTAACTGCCCGCCCAGGGGTCGATCACATTGGGGATGTGAGTCTCTTCCTGGATGATCAGCTGGGTATTGCGGGCAATCCGCGAGCTGAACTCGGTGGGGAGCGCTATCGCCTCGTCGAAACTGTTGGTGTGCAGGCTCTGGGTGCCACCGAAGACCGCACCCAGGGCCTCGATCGTGGTGCGGATCACGTTGTTGTAGGGATCCTGCGCGGTCAGGCTCCACCCAGAAGTCTGGCAGTGGGCGCGCAGCATCAGGCTCTTGGGCCGGCGCGCCTTGAAGCCCTTCATGATCCGGCACCAGAGCAGGCGCGCGGCGCGCAGCTTGGCGATCTCCAGATAGAAGTTCATGCCGATGCCCCAGAAGAAGCTCAGGCGGGG
The DNA here is from genome assembly GCA_019428955.1 of Burkholderiaceae bacterium. Classification (GTDB taxonomy): domain Bacteria; phylum Pseudomonadota; class Gammaproteobacteria; order Burkholderiales; family Burkholderiaceae_E; genus JAGXFR01. Next base: position 1,794 of record JAHYJF010000060.1, on the reverse strand, counting down.
GGCGAATTCATCGACATCCATGCCGCGGGCAATTGCGGTCTTGACGTACTCCTTGCCGTCGGCCAGCGTGAAGGCCAGTTCCAGCGCCTGGTTCGCGCCGGCTTCTTGCATGTGATAGCCGGATATCGAGATCGAATTGAACTTCGGCATGTGCTGCGCCGTGTACTCGATGATGTCGGCGATGATGCGCATCGACGGCGCCGGCGGATAGATGTAGGTGTTGCGGACCATGAACTCCTTGAGGATGTCGTTCTGGATGGTCCCTGAGAGTTGCGCCTGCTCCACCCCCTGCTCCTCGGCCGCCACGATGTAACCCGCCAGCACCGGCAAGACGGCGCCGTTCATGGTCATCGAGACGCTGACCCGGTCGAGCGGAATGCCGTCGAACAGGATCTTCATGTCCTCGACCGAATCGATCGCCACCCCGGCCTTGCCGACATCACCGGTTACCCGCGGGTGGTCACTGTCGTAGCCGCGATGGGTCGCCAGGTCGAAGGCCACCGACACCCCCTGACCGCCGGCGGCGAGCGCCTGGCGATAGAACGCGTTGCTTTCCTCGGCGGTCGAGAAGCCGGCGTACTGGCGGATAGTCCAGGGCCGGACTGCGTACATCGTCGCCTGCGGGCCGCGCAGATAGGGCTCCAGGCCCGGCAGGGTGTCGGCATTGGGCAGACCAACCAGGTCGAGCGCCGTGTAGAGGGGCTTGACCCGCAGTCCCTCGGGGGTCACCCAGTCGAGCGCCTCGACCTTGCCGCCAGGCGCGGACTTGGCCGCTGCTTCGGCCCACTTTTCGAGCGTGCCCGGTTGGTATTCCGGATCGGAAGAAACGGTCATCTGAGCACTCCTCAAGAACCTTACCGATTGCATACGGCGCCAGTCACGGCGGGCTGCCAAATGGTACACGATGACTTAATCCAGTAAGGCATTCCGAGCAAGCCCATCAGTGACATTGCCGCTGCTCCGAAAGGCCGAGTGGACAGATAGGTGGTTGGGCACGATCGCTACGAGCACGCGCTCGTCACTCCAGCATTACGACCGGGCAGGCGATATCATTGAGCAAAGTGGCGAAGCCCTCGCCACGGCGCAGTCCGCCATTTCCCCGGACCACCAGCACCCCGGCGCCAGCCATGCGCGCAACGATCGCCAGCTCGCGGCTGGCGCCGGAAAACATGTGCAGCGAGTAAGGCTGGCGACCGAGCGCCTGGGCCAAGAGTGGCCGCGCCTGACCACTGACAGCGGCAAATCCGGCCGCGCTCGTCGCCGTCACCAGCACGCGCAATTCGAGCCCACCGTCGCGTGCCAGTTGTGCCGCCAGCTCCAGGGCAGGCAATGCGTTGGCTGAGCCATCATAGACCACCATCACCGGGCCGGTGGCCAATGGTGCGACGGCCCGAGCGCCGGGGCGGTCTTCGATTGGCCAGAAGGCGGTACGGGCGCGCTTGCCGATCACCACCATGTCAAGTTCGCTGGCCAGGGCAAAGAGTTCTCTGGCGATCTGTCCGCGGGCGACCCGGAACGACCAGCGCAGGCACCGGCGCCCGGCGGCTTCGGCCAGTTGGTGCTGCGCTGCCGCGGCCTCGCGTTGCAGGGCCCGTTCGAGCTCCGGCGCGGCCATGGCACGAGACTGCGCGGACAAGAGCCCGATCTCGCGCGCGAACGGCAGTCCCGCGAGCCGCAGCAGGTTGGCGTCCTCGACGAACAAGCCGGCCAGCTCGAGATCGAGTGCGGCCGCCAGTGCCGCGGCGATCTGAAGGGCCGAGCGGCTACGGGGCGAGATGTCCAGTGCCAGCAGAA
>JAHYJF010000059.1 GCA_019428955.1 Burkholderiaceae bacterium | reverse complement strand
CAAGCATGGGGAAGCGCCCGTGGCAAAAGGGTGAATTTTATCAGTCGGACCCGAGCGCCCGCAGCGCGGCGAGCTTAGCGGCAATCTGACCCTCGAGGCCGCGGTCGGTCGGCTCGTAGAACCGCTCTGTCACGCCCTCGGGAAAATAGGTCTCGCCCACCGCGAATGCATCGGGCTCGTCGTGGGCGTAGCGGTAGCCGCGCCCATATCCCAGCCCCTTCATCAGTTTGGTGGGTGCGTTGCGCAGGTGCATCGGCACCGGGTCGGAGCCATGCTCGCTCACAAACGCGCGCGCCTTGCCGTAGGCGACGTAGACGGCATTTGATTTTGCCGCCACTGCCATGAAGATCACCGCCTGCGCCAGCGCCAGCTCGCCTTCGGGGGTGCCGAGCCGTTCATAGACGTCGGCAGCGTTGAGCGCCATGGTCAGCGCGCGCGGGTCGGCGAGACCGATGTCTTCGGTTGCCATGCGAATGATCCGCCGCGCCAGATAGCGCGGATCGGCGCCGCCGTCGAGCATCCGCACCAGCCAGTAGAGCGAGGCGTCCGGGTCCGAACCGCGCACCGCTTTGTGCAGCGCGCTGATCTGGTCGTGGAAGGCTTCGCCGCCCTTGTCGAAGCGGCGCAGGTTCTCGGAGAGTGCGTCGTCGAGGAAAGCCCCTCCGACCTCCGCCACGTCTGCCGCTGCCGCCGCGGAAGCGGCAATTTCGATCGCATTCAGCAGCCGCCGGGCGTCACCGTCGGCCCAACCGATCATGCGTTCCCGGGCCTGGGCGTCAAAGACGATATCCGGAACGAGCCGGAGCGCACGGCCGAAAAGCTCACCCAGTTCGGCGGCATTGAGCGACTCGAGCACGTAGACCCGCGCCCTGGAGAGCAGCGCGCCGTTGACCTCGAAGGACGGATTCTCGGTAGTAGCGCCGATGAAGACGAACAGTCCGCGCTCGACGTGCGGCAGGAAGGCGTCCTGTTGCGACTTGTTGAAACGGTGAACCTCGTCGACGAAGACGATGGTGCGCCGCCCATTTGCGCGCTCGTGCTCGGCCACCGCCACCGCCTCGCGGATCTCCTTGACGCCGCCGAGTACCGCCGACATGGAGATGAAGCGCGCATCGAGCGCGCCCGCCATCAGCCGCGCCAGCGTGGTCTTGCCGACTCCGGGCGGACCCCAGAAGATCATCGAGTGCAGGCGCCCCGAGGTGAACGCCACCCGCAGCGGCTTGCCCGGCCCCAGCAGATGGCTCTGCCCGATGACTTCGTCGATGGTGCGCGGACGCAGCCGCTCGGCCAGCGGTGCGCCCGGATCGTCGGACTCCGCCTGCGCCAGCAGGTCCGTGTTCACGCTGCCGTCCTAGGTACCGACGGCGCCGGGCTGTGGATCACGCACCCTGGTACGAGCTCCGGCCCTGAAGGCGTTGACGATCAGCAGCCCCTGGAACAACGCGATCCCCAGCCACACCATGCTGGGATGACCGTGATCCATCAGAACCCCGAACATCGCCGGGGCAACCGACATCCCGATGTCGAGCCCCGAATAGACCACGCCGTAGACCCGTCCGGTCGCGCCCGGTGGCGCGGCGCGCTTGACCAGCATGTCACGCGAAGGCGTCGCCATGCCGGCGGCAAAACCCATGATGGCGAAGAAGATCGGGATCGACTTGCCCAGCGGCGGCAACAACGCCACCGCAATCGCCACCACGGCGGCGATGCCAAATCCGGCGCCGATCATCCGTTCGGCGCGTTGCGGGTCGCTTATCAGGTATCCGCCGACGAGCATCCCGGCGGCGGTGGCAAACATATACGCGCTCAGACAGACGCCGACCAGTGCCAGAGGAACGTTATGCAGGTCGCTGGCGGCTTTGGCCGCGAAGCTCTGCACCCCGCCCAGGGCCATCGCAAAAGTCAGGAAGAAGGCGAAGCTCAGCCATACCGCCGGCAGGCGCAGGAATGCCGTGGCCGATTCCGTACCCGGAACCGGAGCGGCACTTGCAGCAGCGGCCTGATGCATTACCGGCGTGGCCAGCCGATCGCGATTGAACCAGACGGTAATCAGCGCGGTGGCCGCGAGCGCCGCGGCGCCGACCATGGCAAACCGCCAACTGCCGGTGAGCGTGGTCAAGCCCACCAGGAAAACCGGGGCAGTTCCCCAGCCGAGGCTGCCCGCCACGCCGTGCATGGCGTAGGCGCGCCCCAACCTCTTGACTGGCACCCGGGCGTTGATGATCGAATAGTCGACCGGATGGAACGGTGCGTTGCCCAATCCGGCGAGTGCCGCGCCAACCAGCAACATCGGATAGCCCGGGGCGATCGCCAGCAGCAGTGAAGCGAGCACAAAGAGCCCCAGCGTGCCCAGGAGGATGGGCACGGCGCCGACCCGATCGACCACGAAGCCGGCCAGCGCCTGGCCGCTGCCGGAAACGATGAAGAACACGCTCATCAGCAATCCCAGCTCGGCATAGCTGAGGTCGAAAGCAAGCTTGAGCCACGGAAACAGCGGCGCCAGGATCAGGTGAAAGAAATGCGAGATGCCGTGTGCGAAGGAGACAACTCCGACGACCTTTCTGACCTCGGAACGCTGCGCGCCGGTCTCGTCACCGGGATTGGTCGATTGTGCGGTCAAGATGGTCGATCCTCTGATTCATGGTGCATTGCAACCAAATATAACGTATTGGCGTCAATCTACTGGTGCAGCACGTCCGCGCCAGGGGGAATTGCGAAGCGGAAAGTGTCAGGCGCCAGCTTGGCACTGGGCACCAGGGCGGTGAAGGTGAACCAGGTGGTGCGATCGAACGCATCGAGCACTTCCAGCTGCACCGGCAAACCGTTGCGAAAACCGATCGCGATCCGGTTAAGGCCTGCGTCGTGCGCCTTCGGGATGAGCTCGGCCCAGGCCAGCCCGTCACGGTCGGGCAAGTCGCGCAGCGCGAAGCTGCGTTCCGGATCGCCGGAGCCGAACAGCACCGCCGCCGGGGTCTGCCCCAGAGCTTCGCCCAGCTTCTTGACGACCACCTGGTTGAGGTCCCGATCGTAGAAGAAGAGCTGTTTGCCGTCGGCGACCATCAATTGCTCGAAGGGCTTGCGCACCTCCCAGCGAAACTTGCCCGGCCGCATGAAGGCAAAGGACCCGCTCGAGACCTCGTTGTCGCGACCTCCCCGGCCAGGGCTGATCTGCTCGAAATCGCCGCGCGCACTGGGGGTCGTGGTCATGAAGGAACGCAACTGCCCGATGGCCCCGGATTCCTGGGCACTCACCGGGGGGCTAACCAGCACCAACGCCGTCACCGCCAGCAAGGCCATCTGAAAACGAACGCGCAGCATCGGTGACTCGGTGTGTAATTGCAGATCGGGATGCAAGGATACAACGAGTGAGGCGAAAGGCCGCGGCAGCGCCGCGGCTCAGGCCGCACCTCAGTCGTCGAGCGTGTCGGGCACCATGATGTCGCGGTTGCCGTTGGTGGCCATGGTCGAGACCAGGCCCGACTTCTCCATCTGCTCGAGGAGCCGCGCCGCGCGGTTGTAGCCGATGCGCAGGTGGCGCTGAACGAGCGAGATCGAAGCCCTGCGGTGCTTGAGCACAATCCCAACGGCCTGGTCGTACATCGGGTCGCTCTCGCCATCGACCCCGGCCTCGGCCAGGGTCTGCGACAGCCCGCCAAATCCCACCGCACTGCCGGTATCGGATTCGTCCGGAATACCGCCTTCGAGGATGCCTTCAACGTAATCGGGCTCAGCGAAACTCTTCCAATGCCCGACCACGCGCTGCACCTCCTGGTCGGAGACGAACGCCCCGTGGACCCGCACCGGCACCCCGCTGCCTGGCGGCAGGTAGAGCATATCGCCGTTGCCGAGCAGCGACTCGGCACCCATCTGGTCGAGGATGGTGCGCGAATCGATCTTCGAGGAGACCTGGAACGCGATCCGGGTCGGGATGTTGGCCTTGATCAGCCCGGTGATCACGTCCACCGACGGGCGCTGGGTGGCGAGAATCAGGTGGATGCCGGCGGCGCGCGCCTTCTGCGCCAGCCGCGCGATCAGTTCCTCGACCTTCTTGCCCACCACCATCATCAGGTCGGCGAGTTCGTCGATCACTACTACGATGGTCGGCAGCTTGGTCAGCGGTTCGGGCTGGTCCGGGGTCAGCGAGAACGGATTGGGCACGAACTGCTCATGGCGCGCGGCGTCGGCGATCCGGTTGTTGTAGCCGGAGAGATTGCGCACGCCCAGCTTGCTCATCAGCCGATAGCGACGCTCCATTTCTCCCACGCACCAGTTGAGCGCGTTGCCGGCGTGGCGCATATCGGTAACCACCGGCGCCAGCAGGTGCGGGATTCCCTCGTAGATGCTCATCTCGAGCATCTTCGGGTCGATCATGATCATGCGAACCTGGGTGGGGTCAGCCTTGTACAGCAGCGACAGGATCATCGCGTTGATCGCCACCGACTTGCCCGACCCGGTGGTGCCGGCCACGAGCAGGTGCGGCATCTTGGCCAGATCGACCACCATGGCGTTACCGGCTATGTCCTTGCCCAGCGCCAGCGTCACCAGCGAATTGCTCTCGGCATAGGCCTGCGAACCAAGAATTTCGGTGAGGCGCACCGTCTGGCGCCGCGGATTGGGCAGTTCCAGGCCCATCAAGTTCTTGCCCGGAATGGTCTCTACCACCCTGATCGACACCAGCGACAGCGAGCGCGCGATGTCCTTGGAGAGGTTGACGATCTGCGCGCCCTTGACACCGGTTGCCGGCTCGATCTCGTAGCGCGTGATCACCGGGCCCGGATAGGCCGCTTCGACCCGCGCGGTGACGTTGAAGTCGGCGAGTTTCTTCTCGATCAGGCGCGAGGTGAAATGCAGCGTCTCCTCGGCGACGGCAGCCTGACTGACGGGCGCCGTGTCGAGCAGCGCGAGCGCCGGCAGCATGGTGTCGGCCGGCAGGTCGACAAAGAGGGTCTTCTGGCGCTCGGCCTCGGCACGCACCGAGGGCGCCAGATGGGTCACCGCGGGCTCGATGCGCACCGGCTCGCTGTCGTCATCGAGAATCTTGCGCAGGCCCTGGACCTGCTCGTCACGCGCGACCGCCGCGGCTTCGCCGATCTGGCGGTCCTTGCGCTCGGAGATGACCCGGATCGTGCTGAGCACGGTCCATTCGAGCACTGCACCAACCCGCTCGGCGATGGTCAACCACGACCATCCCGACCACAGACTGAAACCCACCGCGATCATCAGGAGCAGCCCGATAGTGCTGCCGATCGGACCGAGGGCGTCGAACATGGGATCGGCCAACATGGTGCCGTACATTCCTCCCGGCGCCAGCGGCAGATGGGCCGCGAGGGTTGACAGGCGCGAAGCCTCGAGCGTGGCGCAGCCCGTGAACAGCAGGCCAAATCCGGCCCAGCGCTCCCAGGCAAAACGCGCGTCCTGCGCCACGCTGGCGCGCGCCTCGCGCATGCCGCGGATCACCGCCACCACCAGCACCACCACCAGCAGATAAGCACTTACGCCAAAGAGATAGAGCAACAGGTCGGCGAACCAGGCGCCCATCCGGCCTCCGGCATTGTTGATGACCATGGCCGGAACCGCGTTCGACCAGCCGGGGTCGGACGGGTTGTAGGTAAGCAGGATCAAGCCCAGAAAGACGGCCAGCGCCGCCAGCACCAGCCAGCCCAGTTCGTGAACCAGCCGCAGGACGCGCTCTGGCAGCCCAAATGCGCCGACCTCGTTGGAACGTCCGGTCGAACGCGCCCCAGCTCGTGACACTCCCCGCCCAGCGCCGCCGGCGGCCACTTGCGTAGTTGCCGATCGAGCCATCAGTGCAGGTATGACCGGATCTTGTCGCGCAATGCCAGCTTGCCGTTCTCCAGCGGCACGATGAAGCCGTCGAGTTCGAGGCCCTTCATCACCCGCGAGACCATCTCACGCGAGGCGCCGATCATCTTGGCGATCTCCTGGCGCGGCACCTTCATCGGCACCACCTTCTCGCCATCGATGTCCTCGGAGAAGTCGAGCAGCACCCGGGCGACCCGGCCATAGACGTCAAGCAGCGCCAGGGTTTCGATCTTGCGGTCGGCTTCGCGCAACCGCGCCACCAGTCCGCGCATCACGGCCCGGCAAATATCGGTGCTACCCAGCATCAGGGCAGTAAACTGTTCCTTGCCGATTGCCAGGAAATCGCACGACGAGAGGGTTACCACGCTCGCCGAGCGCGGTTCATCGTCGATCAGGCTCATCTCACCCAAGAACTCGCCAGGGCCGAGCACGGCGAGGATCACCTCCTTGCCCTCGGCATCGGTGCGCTGCACCTTGGCTCGCCCCGAGAGCAGGTAATACAGCGCCTGCGAGGGATCACCCTCCGAAACGATGGTGCGGCCCTTGGCAAAATTGCGCCGTACGGTACCAGCCGCCAGCGTCTCCAATTGCGCTTCGCTGAGACTTGTGAGCAGCGGCACGCGTTTCAGGAATGCCAGATTGTGTTCTTGAGCCATATCAACCCCTTGCATAGCCAGCCTCGGACTTGACCGGGCCAGCGTCAGTATAATCGGGGGCGGAGGCGATGCACAAGCAACAAAAGTATGAAGATCACATTCTAAGCCGCTGATTTATTGAGTTTTTACAACACCTCGGAAGGTTATGATGACGACCCCAAGACATTGTCGCGTGCTGATTCTCGGTTCCGGACCCGCCGGCTACTCGGCTGCGGTCTATGCCGCCCGGGCCAACCTCGAGCCCGTGCTGGTTACCGGCATCGCCATGGGGGGCCAACTCATGACCACCACCGAGGTCGACAACTGGCCAGCCGATCCTGATGGAGTCCAGGGTCCCGACTTGATGGCGCGCTTCCAAAAACACGCCGAGCGCTTCGGCACCGAGATAATCTTCGACCACATTCACACCGTGGTGCTGGCCGAGAAGCCGTTGCGCCTGGTCGGTGATTCGGGCGAATACACCTGCGACGCGCTGATCATCGCCACCGGCGCCTCGGCACGCTACCTCGGCCTGGAGTCGGAGACCGCATTCCAGGGCAAGGGGGTGTCGGCGTGCGCAACCTGTGACGGGTTCTTCTACAAGGGCAAGGAAGTTGCTGTGATCGGCGGGGGCAACACCGCCGTCGAGGAAGCCCTGTACCTGGCCAATATCGCCAGCAAGGTCACGGTGATCCATCGCCGCGAGCGCTTTCGCGCGGAGCCAATCCTTATCGACCGCCTGCTCGAGCGCGAGCGCGAGGGCAAGGTCGCGATCCGCTGGTGGCATGAACTCGACGAGGTACTCGGCGATGAAGGCGGCGTGACCGGGATCAGAATTCGCGACAAGCGCGACGGCACCACCAGCGAACTGCCGCTCGCGGGTGTATTCATCGCCATCGGGCACGCGCCCAACACTGAGATCTTCGCCGGCCAGCTTGAGATGCACAACGGTTACATCGCGACCCGTGGCGGCCAGGTCGGGATGGCGACGGCTACCAGCGTGTCCGGCGTATTTGCGGCCGGCGACGTCCAGGATCACATCTATCGCCAGGCCGTTACCAGCGCCGGCACCGGCTGCATGGCGGCGCTCGATGCCCAGCGCCACCTCGAAGGGCCGGACGCCAACTGAAGCCTCGGCCCCGGCGATGACATCCAAGTACGCGACCCTTTCGGACCTGGCCAAGCTGCGCGACCAGATGCGCCGTGAGGCCGAGCTCGAGGCCGAGCGCACCAGGGCCAGGCGTGCGCAGGCGGCTGCGCAGCGCGCGCAGCAGGAACACGAGCGGGATATCTTTCGCAACGCCGTGGCCGGGGTCAAGCCGATCGACGCGCCTCCGCGCGCGCTGCTCCGCAGCGAGCCGCCGCCGCCCGAAGCGCGCCAGCGTGAGCGCGACGAGGAGGCCGCCCTGGCCCAATCTCTTTCCGACGAAATCGATCTCGATCTGATCCTCGACACTGACGACCAGCTGGCCTACCGCCGTGCCGGGGTCGGGACAATGGTTCCCCGCCAGCTGCGCCGTGGCCGCTGGACCGTACAGCACCAGCTCGACCTGCACGGCCACCGGGTCGACGAGGCGCGCGAGGCGCTCGCATCCTTCCTCAGCGAATGCCGGCAGCGCGAGATCCGCTGCGTGCGCATCATCCACGGCAAGGGGCTGGGCTCGTTCCGACGCCAGCCGATACTAAAGGGCAAGGTGATGCGCTGGCTGGTCCAGCGCGCCGAGGTCCTGGCGTTCTGCCAGGCGCGTCCCGACGATGGCGGCTCCGGTGCGCTGCTGGTGCTGCTGGCGGCGCGCTAGGCGCCTAGATCGCCGCCTCGTCGGTCTCGCCGGTGCGGATGCGCACCGCGGTCGCGACGTCGGTGACGAAGATCTTGCCATCGCCGATGCGCCCGGTTCGGGCAGCGCGGATTACGGCGTCGATGCCGGCCTCGACGAGGTCATCCGGGACGACCGCCTCGAGTTTGACCTTGGGTAGGAAATCGACCACGTACTCGGCCCCGCGATATAGCTCGGTATGGCCCTTCTGGCGGCCAAAACCCTTGACCTCGGTGACCGTGAGCCCAGTGATGCCGACCTCGGCCAGCGACTCGCGGACCTCGTCGAGCTTGAACGGTTTGATGATGGCTGATATTCGTTTCATGGCGGGTTCCTTGCAGCGCGATGTTACGCGATCCCGCGGACATCGCGGAACTTCGAGGTGATGGGGTAGCGCCAATCGCGGCCGAAGGCGCGGTGCGTGACCCTGATTCCGACCGGCGCCTGGCGGCGCTTGTATTCGTTGAGCTGGATCAGCCTGACCACCCGCTCGACCGCGTCGCCCGGCAAGCCAGTGGCAAGAATCTCCGCGACGCTACGATTCTGCTCGATGTACATCTGCATGATCGCGTCGAGCACCTCGTAGGGCGGCAGACTATCCTGGTCGGTCTGATCCGGGCGCAACTCGGCGCTCGGCGCCCGGTTGATGATCCGCTCCGGAATCACTTCGCCAGTGCGGTTGCGCCAGCGGCTGAGCCGGTAGACCATCGTCTTGGCAATATCCTTGATCACCGCGAAACCGCCGGCCATGTCGCCATAGAGCGTGCAGTAACCGACTGCGAACTCGCTCTTGTTGCCGGTCGTGAGCACGATCGAACCGTGCTTGTTCGACAGCGCCATCAGAAGCGTGCCACGGATCCGTGCCTGGATATTTTCCTCGGTGGTGTCGGCCGCCAACCCGCGGAATTCCTCGGCCAGGGTCGCATCGAACGCCGCCATGCACTCGCCGATCGGCAGCTCGTCGTAGCGCACTCCCAGGCGCAGCGCCATGTCGCGGGCATCGATCCAGGAGATCTCGGCGGTATAGGGCGAGGGCATCATCACCGCCCGCACCCGCTCAGCGCCGAGCGCGTCGACGGCGATCGCCATGGTCAGCGCCGAGTCGATCCCGCCCGAGAGCCCGATGATCGCGCCAGGAAATCCGTTCTTGTCGACATAGTCGCGCACCCCGACTACCAGCGCGGCGTAGGTCTGCTCCTCCAGCCCCGGCACCGGTTCGATCCGCGTGGTCGCAAATTGCGCCCGCCCGTTGCCGGGCTTGACTTCGACCAGCAACAGGTCAGCGGCGAAGGAATGCGCCTGCGCCACCAGCTTGCCCCGCGCGTCGAGCGCGAACGAGAGGCCGTCGAACACCAGTTCGTCCTGGCCGCCGACCAGATTCACTGCCATCACCGGCAAGCCGATCGCGGTGGCGTTGTCATACGCCACGCCGATTCGGCGATGCTGCTTGTCGAGATGGAATGGCGAGGCGTTGAGCACCAGCAAGGCATCCGCGCCGGCGCTACGGGCCTGCTCCGGCGGTCCTGGATACCACAGATCCTCGCAAACCAGCACCCCGAAGGCGATGCCGTCGACCGTGAATACCAGCGGCTTGGTGCCGGCCTCGAAATAACGACGCTCGTCGAAGACTTCGTAATTGGGCAGCTGTTGCTTGTGACACTCACCGACGATGGTGCCGCGATGGGCCACCACCGCAGCATTGAAGCGGCCGCCCGAGCGTTCGACCGGGGCACCGCACACCACGAAGATATCAAGCTCGGCGGTTTGGGCCAGGAGTTGCTGCAGGGCCCGGGCGGCGGCGGCGTAAAACGCGCCGCGCAACAGCAGGTCCTCGGGCGGATAACCGGAGATCGCCAGTTCGGGCGTAACCAGCACGCGCGCGCCCTGCTCTGTTGCGGAGCGCGCTGCCGCGACAATCGCGGCAACGTTGCCTGCGAAATCCCCTACGGTGAGGTTCAACTGTGCGGCTGCAATCAACATCGTCTGGTCCCGGGTGCGAGGTGCTGCCGGGCCCGCTTCAGGGCTCGAGCGTCAGCGGCGACGCGTTCTCGGCGGCCAGCTTGTAATAGCGGTAGGCCTCGTCGTGGCGCTCGGTGCGCTCGTAGAGCGAACCAAGCAACTGGCGCGTCACGCGGCTGGGCGCCAGCTTGTCGGCTCGTTGCAGGAAATCTTCCGCCTTGCCCCACAGGGATTCGGCCAGACACAACTCGCCCATCGCCGCCAGCAGCGCCGGATCGTCGCCGTGACGGTCGCGCCATTTTTCGGCACGGGCCATGCGATCGCGCGCCGGCACGCTCGTCAGGCGCGCGTACAGGCGCAACAGCCGCGGCGAAACCTGTAACGCCAAAGCTTCCTCGACCAATCGACCGGCACGCTGCTCATCACCGGCGCCAGCCAGCGCATGAGCTGCCGCGTCGACGATCTCGATGATTTGGCGATCGCGCCGCCCGAGTGAGCGGTAGACCTCCCAGATAGCATCGGCGTCACCACCGCGCAGCTTGAAGAGGGCCCGATAGGCGCGAATCTTGCTGCCCCGGATTGCCGCCACCGGCAGGGCATCGCGCTTGTCGAGTTGCCCGAGCACTGCCAGCGCCCGTTGCCAGTCGTGGGCCCGCTCGTAGGCTCGAAGAGCGAGGCGCAGCGCGTGGATGTGGCGCGATTTCCCGCTGTGAACTGCATCGATTTCGGCGACCGCGTCGTCGGGCCGATCTTCGTCGAGCGCGATCTCGGCGCCGAGCAGCCCGGCGGCCAGTGTCCCGGAAGGACTTTCGCGCGCCACTTCCAGCCAGTGGTCGCGGCGCTCCGGCTCCTGGAGCGCGTGTGCCGCCTTGGCGCCTATCAGCGCCGCCACCCCGGCCACGGTCTCGTCGATGCGCGCCTTGCCGGCGAGACGCTCAGCCCGCCCGAAACGGCCCTCGAAGAGTGCGGTAACGGCATCGAGCAGTCCCCCCATCGCGCGTTCGCGGCGGCGCCCCGCCCGGTATTCGGAGATCCGGCGCGACAGCGACATGGTCTGGCTCGCCGCCCGGATTGCGACGTACATCACCACGAACGTGGCCAGCACGATGATCACCGCGAAATTGACCGACAGATCGATCCGGTATGGCGCCCAGAGGATCGACACGTTGCCGTGCTGGAAGTGAAGCAGCAGGGCCAGCCCGACGGCGGCCGAGAGGACCAGGATCAACCAGACGGCGCGACGCATGGGGTTAGCGCTTGGAGTCGCGCGCACCGCGCGCGCTGCGCACGGCCGCCAGACTCTCGCTGACCGTCGGAATCGATGTCGCCGCCCGCGCGGCCTTGAGCTGGCGCAGCTGCTCGATGGTCGCCACCACCTTGCGGTCCCCGCGATCGTAGTAGGTTCCCAGCCAGCCGATCACCCGGTCAAGATCGCTGCGAAACAGCGCATCATTTCTGCCGACCAGGGTTAGTCGCGCGTTGAGCAGCAGCAGTCGTAGGTTCTCGCGCAGGAAGTACGCCTGCTCCGGGGCCACCAGCGCGGCATCTGGCGCATCGATCCGGCTCACCCGCACCAGTTGCGCCAGTTCCTCGCCCAAAGCTCCGGCGCTGAACATTCTTCGCAACCAATTCTGCGTCGGAGCCGCCCCGCCAGCGTCACCCGCGTTCGCGAGTGGCGCCGCCCGCTCTCCTGGCACGCGCTTATTGCCGGCGATCAGGGTCAAGCCGTCGATGCTGTCGACAATAGAATCCAGGCGCGCCGCGATGGTCACTGAATCGCCACCGGACGCCGTGCGCAGGCGCTCGATGTCGCGCCCGATTGCCGCGCGCAGCCCCTGCACTCGAGCGTCATCTCCGCGCGCCAGGCGCTGGTCGGCGCTCTGCAACGCAAACAGCGCCGCCTGGGGATTGCCCCCGGCTGCCAGCTGCTGGCCAGCCATCGACACCGAAGTCTCGACGTCCGCCAGGATTGCCTCGATGTTGTCCTCGGTGACCGCGCGATAGAGCAACTCGAGCTGGGCCTGCTGGCCAAGAACCTCGGCCAGCTTGCTCTCGGCCACGGCCGCGCGATTCTGGAGGTCGCGCTCGAGGTCCCGGACCTGGGCCAGTTCGGTCTCCCATTTCGCGATCTTGATTTCGCCCTCGTGCACGCGCCGCGAGAGTTCCCGCCCGGTACGTTCCGACCAGCGCAGGAAATAGATTGCCAGGATGGCTACCAGCACCAGCGCCGCCCAGCCGGCCCAGCGGGCGACCAAGCTTCCTCGCGGGTATTGCACCGGGGCGGCACCGCTGCGACCAGCCGCAGGGCCCGGCGCCGGCTTCTGCCCGGGTGCGTTCGGGGGCGTGGACTCAGGTTGCGGTTCGTTTCTGGTTTCGGCCATCAGCCTTGTCCGATTAGCGTTGGCACGCCATCGCGTCGCGCCTTATGCCGATTCTAGCGCGGCCTGCAATGCATTTTCACCCGGCGCGACCACTGTGATCGTGTTCCAGCCCAATCCAGCCAAGACTTCGGCGATGCGGGGATGCACCGTCAGCGCCCGCTGGCTTCTTGCCCAGGCACCAAAACCGCCGCTGACCGCCCAATTGTCGAGCTGCTGCGCGCTCTCGCTGGTCGTGACCACGAAAACTGCCGGAGCAGCCCTTCGCGAAAGCTCAAACAATTCCTGCCGTGCCTCGTTGGCCGGCTCGATCGGCCGCGAAGCGTAAAGGATCCTCACATCGAGACGGGCGCCGCGCGCTGCCAGCGTCTCGACCCAGTCGCTGCGCCCCCGTTTCCCGCGCAGCACCATTACCCGCCGCCCGCCAAGTTCAGCCAACTGGGGCAGCGCCAGCAAGGCATCGGCATCATAGGGAGGGCCCGGCGGATGAATCACGTCAACCGCGCCACCCGAGGTCAAACCGTCACGCAACGCCTGCAGGCTACCCGGCCCGACCACGCCCAGCCGGATTCCGGCCGGCATCCGGCGCTCGAGCGCGACCAGCAGGAATTGGACCGCGCTGGGGCTAGTCAGCAGAACCCGCTCGTAGTCCTCCCATCGGGTGCTGGCCAGCCGCTCGAGTTCTGCGGCATCCGACACCAACTCGGCGAACGAACAGACTATCGGATGGTGCCCGGCAAGTCGCAGCCGAGCGGCCAGGGCGGCGACCCGGGGCTGCGGCTGGGTCAGGACGACGGCGCCCATGCCGGCCCTCAACTCCCGGATGAACTTGCCGGTGCCGGGCGCATCAGTGTTCCCCGAGCCAGCGCTCCGCGCCCTGCGCGATCAGGGCCTGCGCCACCTGGGCACCGATCTTCTCAGCCGCGGCAACTGAATCAGAGTCGGACAGGGCTACCGCCTCGAGCACTTCGCTGCCGTCTTCGGCTGCCACCCGCGCCGTCAAACGCAGCCCCGACTTGCCGTCGGGGACACAGAAAGCGGCCAGTGGAACCCGACAACTGCCACCGAGCAGCCGTGAAACAACCCGTTCGGCACTGACCTGGGCAGTGGAAGCGGCATCCACCAAGGGCGCGAGCCATTGGGCGACATCTGGCCGGTCGCTCCCGGTTTCGATTCCCAGCGCGCCCTGCCCCGCGGCCGGCAAGCTGACTTCAGGCGCAATGATCGACCGGATCCGGTGGGCGAAACCAAGACGCTTGAGACCGGCTGCTGCCAGCACAATCGCGTCGTGATCGTCGCGATCGAGCTTGGCGAGGCGAGTGTTGACGTTGCCGCGCAACGAGCGGATCTCGAGATGCGGGAAGCGTGAGCGAATCTGGGCTGCGCGCCGCAGGCTCGAGGTGCCCAGCCTTGCTCCCGGCGGAAGGCTCTCCAGATCGGCAAAATTGTTGGAAACAAAGGCATCGCGAGGATCCTCGCGGTGGAGCACTGCCGCCAGCACGAACTGCTCGGGCATCTCCATGGGAACGTCCTTGAGCGAATGCACGGCGAGATCGGCGCGACCCTCGAGCAAGGCGACCTCGAGTTCCTTGATGAACAACCCCTTGCCGCCGATTTCGTTGAGTGCCCGGTCGAGCACCCGGTCGCCCTCGGTCGTCATGCCGAGGATTTCCACGCTGCAAGCCGGATAGAGACCCTTCAAGAGGTCGCGCACGTGCTCCGCCTGCCACATCGCCAGGCTGCTCTCACGCGAGGCGATCACCAGCCGGGAGGGCGGGGCAATGGTGGGCGAAATGGGCTTGGTGGACTTCTGGTTGGCGGTCATCGCGGCTTCCGTGGGCAGGACCGCGAATTCTAGCTGACCATTGTCTTTACTGTTGACCACTGCCTGCGGCTGACCGGCAAGCGCTCGGGAATATCGCGCAACACCACCTGCCAGAACGGGTCTCCGCCGCCGGCCTCGCCTACCGGGGTCACCCGCTCGAAGCCGGCGATCGACGGCCGGGCAACCAGTGCGTTGCGGTGAATCCGCACGAAGCGGTCGCTGAACTCTTCTTCCAGCGAAGTCAGCGATTCCTCGATCAGCAGTTCACGCTCGTGGGTGCGGACGGTGATGTACTTGAGCTCGGCCCTGAGGTAGACGACATCTTCAAGTGGCACCAGGATTACCCGCCCACGCTCGTGGACCGAAAGGTGGCGGCGGCGGGTATTGGTGGCCCGCGCCAGCTCGTCGATCGAGTCGCGATTGTCTTCGGGCAGTCGCGCCAGCGCCTTCTTGAGCGCTTCGAGCAGCCTGGGCGCACGAACCGGCTTGAGCAGGTAGTCGATGGCCCGGACTTCGAAGGCGTCGACCGCAAATTCGTCGAATGCGGTGACGAAGATGATCTGCGGCAT
>JAHYJF010000452.1 GCA_019428955.1 Burkholderiaceae bacterium | reverse complement strand
CTGGTCAAGGCCGAGCAGCGGCGGGGCAACCTCACCTCGACCGTGCTGCCGGTCGGCACGGTGGCTATCGACGGCAAGAACGTCGCCACGCTGCACTGGCACGACCTGTGTCGGGTGCTCGAGCTCGACGAGGTAACGGCCTCGGTCGACAAGGTCAGGCAGGAGCTGACGAAGCGGTTTCCGCAGGTCCAGCTCTGCGTGCCCAAGGAGAGCAAGAACAAGCCCTACGCTTTGGCGCGGGTGCACACCGTGACGCTGATTTCGTCGAGGGCGGCGCAATGCGTGCACCAGCAACCGATTCCGGGCTGCACCAACGAGATCGGCGCCATGCCCAAACTGCTCGAGGAGCTACACCGCGCCTACCAGCGTAGCTCGCTAATCGAGATGGTGACGACAGATGCAGGGAACACCTCGCTGGCGATGGCCGGCAAGATCGTCGGCTATGGCTGGGCTTACTTCTGCCAGATCAAGTCGGACGTGGGTGAGATCTACCGGGAGGCTACTCGCGCACTGAAGAACAAGCGGGCCGATGAGGCCGACGCGAACGTGTCGGAACACAGGGATGGCACGAACGTGACCTATCGGGTCTGGTGCTACGACCTCGACGGGGAGGGCTGGCTGGACTGGACCAGCGCGCGGCAGTTGGTCCGGGTACAGCGGACGGTGGTGGACCGTAAGACGGGCAACGAGAAGTCCGTCGGCAACCGGTACTACGTCACCAGCAAGACGCCGACACAGCTCGGGCCCGAGAGCTGCATGACGATCAGCCGAAAGCACTGGCGCTGCGAGGACGAGACGCACTGGTCAGCCGATGTCGCGCTGGCGGAAGACCGAAGGCGTCTGTCCATGTCGCGTCACCCCAATGGCGTCTTCGTCGTCGGTGTGCTGCGCATGATGGCGCTGAACATCCTGGCCATGGCCCGCAAGCTGAGCCGCATCGGCACCAGCCAGGAGAAGCCAAGCTGGAAGCAAGTGGCCGAGCACTTCTTCCTGGTGCTGTGCGAGAGCACTCTGGAGACCGAGGCCTTCGACGCAGCGATATGACAAGGCCCGCCCCGGCGTCGAACCTCTCCAGACGTCTGCTCCCCCAACGCTCCCCTCGCAGGGGCCATGGGCGCGTCTACCCTGCGCCTGGTGACCCTATCTCTTGCCTACCCCCCAATGGCCCATGGCCCCGCCATGGGCGGTGACCGATCAAACCTGGGCTTGCACCCAGGCGCACACCGCAGGGGTGTTCCGAGCAGGCGATGTGGGGCTTTTGCGACGGCAGCGGAGCCCGGCGAAGTCAGGCGAAGCTACCAGCCCTGGCACGAAGGGCCTGCAGGTCCTTGTCCGTTGCCGCGATCAGCGTGCTCGTCGACCCAGCGCATCACGTCCTTCCACGGCGTCTCGCGTTTGTCCAAGGAGCGCTGGGTCACCGCCCGATACAAGGCCAGCATGTTGTAGGCGATGCGTCGCAGCAACATGAGGGCGAAAGCCGCCTGGGGAGCCTTGCCATGCTTGTCCCTGGGCGATCCAGGGCTGTTCGTCCTCACGAAAGAACTTGTCCCAGATCGCGTGGTTGTTGTTCTCCACGGCCCAATGCCGTCGGACAAGCTCGAGCCAATGCTCGGGGCTGAGACGGAAGAGGTAGTCCCAGTGGTACGTCTCGCGGGTCAGACGGGCATTGGCCTCGGAGGCGCAGCCCGCGTCGGCAGATATCAGCCGAATCAAGTTGAGCGCTCCGGCGATTCTGCGACGGAGCCGAGGGTCTTGGGCCATGTGTTCTCCTTTGGTGTTGCAGACCGCCCCGCTCGGGATCATTCTCGAGGACGGGTCTGGTCTGGCGATGGTGGTTGGAGATTTGCCGGGCTCCGCTGCGAAACGAAATCGGCGCTCCAAGCCTGTGCTCGATTAGATCGGCAAAGGCAGCTCAGCACCAGACCCACTTTTTCTCCTTCGCTTCACGCTGTGCTCGTCGAGACAGCACTGCCGGGCGCTGAAAGGCGGTTGGGTGTGCAGACCCTGCGGGGCAGCTCCGCCTCGCGTTGT
>JAHYJF010000451.1 GCA_019428955.1 Burkholderiaceae bacterium | reverse complement strand
CCTGGCGGTACAATTCCTGAAACGGCGCGGCCCGCTGTGCATAGCCCCCCAGATCATCGACCTCCCGCAACCAGCGCACACCATCCGTCTTCGCCCTGGCAGCGGCGCGATTGCAAGCCCAGAACGATCGTTGCACACGATTCATCCCCGGCCAGACGAGATTCGTTCGCCCGCACTCCAGTGAGCCCGGAACATGTTGTGGCTCGGACTGTATTTGCCAAGACTCGCACTCGAAGTTTTCGAGCGCGGATCACTCGTCCGTGAGCCGTCGCCCGGGCCGGTAGCCGGCGACCGCCCCGACACCGGCGCGTTGCCGGCACTGGCGATCTGCAACCGTACCCACGTGTTGGCAGCCAACCAGATGGCGCAGGCCCAGGGAGTATTGCCGGGAATTTCCCGGGCTGGAGCCCTGGCGCTCGCCTCCGGGCTGCTGCTGCGCCCACGCGATCCGCAGCTCGAGCAGGAAGCGCTGGCGGGAGTGGCCGCCTGGGCGCTCCAGTTCACCCCTGCGGTGAGCCTGCAACAGGAGTTGCGCCCCGCCAAGGCCAGCAGCGGACTGTCACCAGGCGACTCCGCCGCCGGACTGCTGCTCGAGGTTGAACCAAGCCTGCGACTGTTCGGGGGGCGCGCGGCGCTGGTCGAGCGGATCCGCGCCGGCGTCGGCTCATTGGGTTTTACCGCGCAGGCTGCCTACGCCCCAACTGCGCAGGGAGCATGGCTGCTGGCCCGCCACCGCGATGGCAGCGGGTGCGATGAGCCGGCGCAACTGCGTGCCCTGCTCGCACCATTGCCGGTCGAACTGCTCGCCAGCACACGAGCGCAGCGCGCAGCTCTCGAAGCCGTTGGGGTGCGCTCGATCGGCTCGCTGCTGGCCCTGCCCCGGGCCGGGATCGCGCGCCGCTTCGGCAAGCAAGTGCTGATCGAACTGGATCGCGCCCTTGGCGCGCTGCCCGAACCGCGCAACTGGTTTGCGCTGCCCGCCACCTTCAGCGCCCGGCTGGAGCTGCTGGGTGCCATCGACAACGCTGCGATGCTGCTATTCGCGGGCAACCGCTTGCTGCTGCAAATGTCCGGCTGGCTCGCCGCTCGCCAGAGCGCAGTGCGCCAATTCGAACTCTGGTGCGAGCACGACGACCAGAACGCCACCGTCATCCCGGTCAGGCTGACCGAGCCCAGCCGCGAGCCCCAGCGCCTGTGCACGCTGTTGCGCGAGCATCTCGCTATGACCAGGCTGGCGGCCCCCGTTTATGCGCTGCAACTGCGCAGCGGCGAGGTGTTCGACATGGCCGCGGATAACCGTGACCTTTTTCAGGGGGCCAACAACGTGGCCGAGGATCTGGCCCGGCTGATCGAACGGCTCCAGGCCCGCCTGGGCAGCGAGCGGGTCCGCCATTTCCACCTCGCCGACGAGCACCGGCCGGAGCGCGCCTACTGGAGCGAGACAATCGCCGATGTCGGGCCGCTTGCCGCCAGGAACGCACGCGCCAGCTCGCGGGTCTCGGTTGCGACTGCCAATACACCGCCGGACGATACCGCCATCGCCGTTCCAGCCCAGCCCCGCCCCCTCTGGCTGCTGCCACAACCGATCGCGCTTGGTGAACGTGGCCAGCGGCCCTTCCATGGTTCAGCGTTGGCGTTGCTAGCCGGACCTGAGCGCATCGAAGCCGGGTGGTGGGACCAGCATGGCGTCCAGCGCGATTATTTCATCGCCGAGGACAGCGATCACCGCCTGTTGTGGATTTTCCAGGAACGTCTTCCCGACCCCGCCGGACGGCAGGGGTGGTTTCTTCACGGGCTGTTCGGCTGACTTCGGGGTCAACGCACGGCAGCGGCAGACGCCGCAGTCGGCATCAGCGCCGTCTTGCCTGCTCCCGGGCACTCTGGCAGGGGACGCAACGCACCGCCAGCGGCTGCGCCTTGAGTCGCGCGGGAGGAATATCCACCCCGCACTGAAGGCAAGTACCGTAGCTGCCATCCTCGATGCGTTGCAGCGTCCGTTCGATGGCGGCGATCTCGACTTCGTCGCGTTCCGCC
>JAHYJF010000450.1 GCA_019428955.1 Burkholderiaceae bacterium | reverse complement strand
GGCAAGGACACCGGCACCGTTCGCCTCGCCGATGGGGATTTCACCGTGGTCGCCGACCTGCCGAAGCGCGTCGAATGGGACCAGGCCAAGCTCGCCACCATGGTCGAGCGCATCCGCGCCGCGGGTGCGGATCCGGCCGAATATGTCGAGATCAGCTTCAAGGTGCCCGAGCGCGCCTATGCCGCCTGGCCTGAGGCGATCCGGCAGGGCTTCGAGCCCGCCCGCACCGTCAAGACCGGCACGCTGAAGATCGACCTGCTGCCGCAGGAGGATCGCGCGTGACCCTGCCCATCATCACTGCCGACCAGCGGTTGGCCGAGCCCCGCGGCATCAAGGGCTGCATCTTCGGAAAGTCCGGCATCGGCAAGACCAGCCTCCTCTGGACGCTCGATCCGGCCCGCACGCTGTTCATGGATCTGGAAGCGGGAGATCTCGCAATCGAGGGTTGGCCCGGCGACAGCATCCGGCCGCGCACATGGGTGGAATGCCGGGACTTCGCGGTGTTGATCGGCGGCGCAAACCCCAGCTTGCGCGACGAACAGCCCTACAGCCCGGCGCACCACGCTGCCGTCTGCCAGAAGTTCGGCGATCCCGCCGCGCTTGATCGCTACGACACGATCTTCGTCGACTCGATTACCGTGGCCGGGCGGCTCTGCTTTCAATGGTGCAAGGGCCAGCCCGAGGCGCTGTCGGAAAAGACCGGCAAGCCGGACGTGCGCGGGGCCTACGGTCTGCATGGGCGCGAGATGATCGCCTGGCTGACCCAGCTGCAGCACACCCGGGGCCGCAACGTCTGGTTCGTGGGGATCCTCGACGAGAAGTTCGACGACTTCAACCGGCGCATCTTCCAGCCGCAGATCGACGGCTCGAAGACCGGCCTCGAGCTGCCGGGGATCGTCGACGAGGTGATCACCATGGCCGAGTTGAAGGCCGATGGCAGCGATCCCTACCGCGCTTTCGTGTGCCAGACGATCAACCCCTGGGGCTTTCCGGCCAAGGACCGCTCCGGCCGCCTCGACCCGGTCGAAGAGCCCCACCTCGGCCGCCTGATGGCCAAGATCCGCAAGCCCGCCGCCCCGGCGACCGAACGGCTGACCTATCAGCCGCCCGTCGAGGCAGCCACGCCCGAACACCCGCAATCCTGATCACAGAAGGAGGCACCCCATGGGGTCCTGGAACGATTTCAACGATGCGCAAAGCAACACCAACCTCATCCCGAAAGGCACACTGGCCAAGGTGCGCCTGACGATCCGCCCCGGTGGCTTCGACGATGCCGCGCAGGGCTGGACCGGCGGCTATGCCACGCGCGGCTCGACCGGTGCTGTCTATCTGAACGGCGAGTTCACCGTCACCGAGGGTCAGTATGCCCGGCGCAAGATCTTCACCTTGATCGGGCTCTACAGCCCAAAGGGGCCGGATTGGGCGAACATGGGCCGCAGCCTCGTGCGCGGCATGTTGAATTCGGCGCGCGGCATTTCCGACAAGGACCAGTCGCCGCAAGCGCAATCCGCGCGCCGGATCAACGGGCTCAAGGATCTCGACGGGATCGAATTCCTCGCCCGGATCGACGTCGGCACCGATGCCAGCGGTGACGACAAGAACGAGATCCGCAGCGCCGTGACGCCGGACCACCGGGATTACGCCCAGAACATGGGGCTGGTGCCTTCCTTTGCCGGGCAACCCGCCGCGGCGGCCGTCCAGCAACCTGCCGCGGCACCGCAGCCATCGGCAGGCGTGCCCGGTCGTCCGTCCTGGGCGCAGTGAGGGTCTGATCCATGCGCCTTCGCCCCCGTCAAAGCCTCTTCGTGGAGCGCAGCCTCGCTGCGCTCTGCGATCACGGCAACACCCTCAGCATCGCCTCGACGGGGTTCGGCAAGACCATCGCCCTGTCGGCGGTCGTCGCGAAGTCCCTCGAAGGCAGCGACGGCAAGGCCTGCATCCTTGCGCATCGCGATGAGCTGACCGCGCAGAACCGGACCAAGTTCGGTCGGGTCGCGCCCGAAATCACCTCCTCCGTTGTCGATGCCGAGACCAAGAGCT
>JAHYJF010000058.1 GCA_019428955.1 Burkholderiaceae bacterium | reverse complement strand
ATCGCGTCCAGTTTCCTTTTGGCCCAGCGGATCGCCCCCGGCGTCGATCTCGCGCCGCAGCTCCTTGGCCCGTTCCCGCGCCGCGGTGGTCGACCATTCCGGCCAGCGCCCGATGGTCATGCGCCGCTGCCGCCCGGCATGGCGATAGTCGATGGTGAAGGCCCGGCCGCCGGATCGGTATATGCAGACGGCGAACCCGCGCACATCCGTGTCGAAAACCTGGTAGTCCCGCCCCTCGGCCGGTTCGGCCTCGCGGACGGACTTCTCGTTCAAACGCAATCTGTTGACCATTCAACTCACCCTCCAGTCGTCATCCCATGAGGCGTGGAATCGCGCCCCAGGCAAGCGATGCATGACGGAAGTGGTGGCGGGGTGGCGCAGGGTGGCGATCATTTGGGGAGGGCGCGCCACTCCTTGGCGAGTACAGGCGTAATCTGGCCGGAGAACGAATTTCCACTGTGCGTGGCACGGGAGACGACGCACGACATTGAGGGTCATTGGCCTAGGCGCATCAGCGAACCTTCCTAAGAGCCGAAGGTCTACCGAAACGATGACTGCACTCGTAGGCCAAGGACGGTGAGTCAATACTCTGACGAAGCCGTCCGACGGAAGACTCCAAGATAGTGACTTGATTTCGCTTAATGTGCCGACGACACTTGCCGTAGTGCAAAGAGAAGGACTTCGCAGTGGCAAGACACTTGGTGGATGCACTTGATGACGAGAACTTCCGACAAGGGGACATTATCAAACGCTATATCCGGTTGGAGGGGAGGGTTGAAAAGCAGTGGGGCATGATTTTGAACGCAGACTGCGACATTGAGCAGCGCAAGAATTCGAACCAGATAACATGGCTTGAAATCATTTCAGCTGACAGATTTCTTGAGGAATACTGGGCGGTCGACCAGCTAAAGAAGTTTCTTGAAAAGCAGATTTCACCGATCTGCGATCAGCTTAATGCCGCGCTTCGAAAGAACAATCCAGAACTGCGAATATTGGACGCTGATCAGCTCTGCCGTTGGCTTTCTGAGGACGAGCCTCAAAAGATTCTGCAGAAAATTGGCGTTCAGAATCCACAACTATGCGACCGGTTGCTCGCTCTCAGGCTTGCATTAAGGATTGAAGTCGCTGACGGGAACCTACATGCGTTCAAAAAATGCTCTGCGATCAATGGCGCAAAGAAGGAGAAACTTAGTGCGGATATAAAAAGCTTCTTCAAGAATGGGGGTGGATTCGCAGATTTCATTCTCGTTCCTGGAATTCCCGGGGACATGTCGTGTGGGTTTGTGGTACTTCTGCGCCAGATTTCGGGGACCACCGAAGCCGACATTTATCGGTCTGAAGTGGCAGCTCGGGTGGACAATCGCCCTGAGGCGTTTCATAGGATTGGCCGGTTCGACGATGGATTGCGATTCCAGATTGTCCAGAAATTGGCCTTCCTATTTTCTCGGATCGGATCGCCACGTGAATTCGAAGATGCTTGCGACATCGCAACTGAGCTTCTGATCGAAGATCAGATTAACAAAGAGTGATAAAGCCAATGACACCCAAGATGCTAATCATTGATGAGGCTGCACTTGCAATTCTCGACGGCGCGATGATTGAGGATGCATGGTTTTCTGAATTCTCCGTCCCTAACGGCTCCACTGCCCTGAGACGTGTAATGATTTCGGATCATGTATACATTTTTTCTGCGAAGGCAGACACGGACTCAAACTATTTGGTGGTGAACACCGCTGTCTTCGAGAATTCCACTGATCGGGTCGCACTTTTTGCTCGGATTATTCGAGTAGGGCTACGTCAGTTTGATCGCAATATATCTTTGCCTGTGCCATGGCAGCCGTTTCATGAAGGTTCACTACTCTCGATCTATGCATATCCGATGCGGAAACCTGGCGGTCCTCGTCTGCATTTCAATCAAGCACCGGACGAAAGCAGCAATATATATGCCTATGCCATCACTTCCACGACACAACCTTTTGGCGAAGTCAGAGAGGATGCCATCGCATATCGTGCAGCGATGGAGACCCTCGTGGATGCTCTTCTAAAGGAGACTTTGCAGGAAGCCGCAGTTGGAAACTATGGAATTCTTCTAAGTCTGCCGACCGAGATTGATTTTGCAGCAGTCGGTACGTTGGCCGAGTGGTATGAGTTCAAACTTAATCCAGAGCAACGTAGCTTCGTCGACAAGTCGCATGACGCCCCCATTCGGTTGCGCGGTGCAGCGGGAACTGGCAAAACTCAGGCAATGGTCGTGAAATGCCTTCATGATCTTTATAAGGACCACGATGCCGGAGGTAATAAGACCTTTGCATTCATTACCCACAGCTCCGCGCTGGCGCATGATGTGCTGCGGCGCCTTCTGCATGCGCTAGATGCCTCAGAAAGATGGGCTCAATTGAAGACCCCTTCTGGGCGTCCAAAGCTTTGGATCGGTACGCTCTATGAGCTTGCACAAGACAAACTTGGATATGAGAAAAAGGGACTGAGGCCGCTATCGATTGACGGCCTGGATGGACGCGAACTCCAAAAAATGCTGATCGTCGACGCAATTAGTACCATTCGGGAGAATCCGCGTACCGCACTCGGCCTAGTTAAGGAGTGCCCAAATCTGGCGCATTTCTTCACGAAGGGGGCTATTTCTGAGCCGCAGGTCGAAGACATCTTGAACGAGTTTGCTTGTGTTCTTGATGCGGAGAACATCCGCAAAGGAACCGATGCTGCAGAAAGATATGTAGGTGGTAAAAGGGAAGCTTGGCAGATGAGCTTGCCGAAACCAGAAGACAGGCGGCTCATGCTCGAGCTTCATCATGAGTACCGTGAAGCGCTTCGCCGTGAGCAATTTCTTAGCATGGATCAGATGATAGCTGATTTCGGTCGCTATCTTACGACGCACGAGTGGGATCAGCTTCGCGAGCGAGATGGCTTTGACCTTCTGTTCGTAGATGAATATCATTACTTCAACCGCCTTGAAGCCATGACTTTGCAGAACCTTTTCACCCCGAGAGCTTCGAACGACGGGCGCTGGCCACTCTTTATGGCATATGATCTGAAACAAAGTACCTCGGATGCTGGTCTGGGTGGCGGCATTGAACGGTTTAGGAATCCGGGGGTCGGCAAGTCATTGCAAGTCGATCTTGATAGGGTCTACCGCTCTACTCCGGAAATCACATCATTTCTTGCTGATCTTGATGCAGCCTTCCCTGCGATTGACCTTGAAGGAGAGTATACAAATTACACTGGAAAATCTGAGCAAGAGTCTGGCGATGTGCCGCTTTTGCTTGAATTTGAGACAAACATTAAACTCATCGACAACGTCGTAGAGCTTGCTTTGATCTCTGCCAGAAAATTGGCGGGTGGTGGACGTCAGGTTGCCATTCTGTGCTCGAACGAAGCGCTTTTCGATCAGTATCGCAAAGCCGGCAGGATCCGCGACAAAGTCGTTACAGTCGTTTCGCGTGACGACATGCGGGAACTTCGCTACGCTAAGTCTCGATGCATTCTCAGTATGCCTGACTATGTCGCCGGGCTGCAGTTTGACGCGGTCTATCTAATTAACTTTGATCGAGTTGATTTGTCGGATGACTTTGTTAGCCAGGGCGCACGCCGAAGGTACATTTCACGAGCATATCTCGGGGCAAGCCGAGCCTGCAAGAGTCTAGTTCTGGCTTGCTCAAACGAACGCGGAGGGCCAAGTGAAATTCTGAATGCAACACTTCACAATGGATCGCTGAAGAGGGGGTGATGATGGTAAGAGTATGTGGGAGGCTTGCCTGATTGTCCTTTGCAACTTGGCCGAAAGTTTGAAAACTATCGCCCCATGAACAAAAGCTATCTGCGAACTTTGGGCGGGTGCACCTCGCCGGTTCTTGGTTGTCCGTCTATAGCCTGCATCCAGCGATTGTCGACTATGGCAAATTGAGGTCGATGATTTAGTACGAGGAAAGCGCATGGATTCACCTCAACGCCACCTCAACCCTTATGCGGCGTTTCCGTACGTTCGGTGCTGTCGAAGCGCGGTGAAGGTCGCTTGGTGTCGGGAGCGAAGTGACATGATTTCAAAGGCTTGCGCCATAACCGTCTGATTTTGTTGTGTTTGGGTGGAAGTGGCGGGGTAGGCTCATAACCTGAAGGTCACAGGTTCAAATCCTGTCCCCGCAACCAAAATATCTAACCTTTCCAAAGACTTGGAATCCGACAAAAACCGTCGGGTTTTGGCTTGTGCAATTCTTGTCAACACCTGGTCAACGTTTGAAGAGTCCCCCCTGAAAAGCGGAGACTCTTTCATTCTGGCCTCGCGGAATGCCGTGTGGCAGCATTGCGCCATGATCGAATTCCGCACCCTTCCCGATGACCATCCCGACCTGGCGCGCTCGCCGTTGTTGCGCGCGGCGCTGCTGACGCTCCAGTATGCGCAGGAGCACGGGGCCATCGGTTTGACCGCGACGAAAGCGTTCAAGCGCGTCTTTGTGCATTGGGCAGTCGAGCATTTTGATTGGCCTGGCAGAAGCGCGGAAGAAATGTTCCGCTACAACAAGGTCATCAATGAATACGAATTCCCGCCACTCGAGGTGCTGCACCAACTTCTGATCACACTGCGTCTGGGGCGGCACTTCAAGGGCGAGTTCAGGTTGACCAGACGTGGCGCCGAACTGGCGCAGGCACCGGCGCGTCTGTTTGCAGAACTTATCCCCTTCTTCGTTCTCAGGATCGACCACGCGTCTTATGCTCGGTTCGAAGAACGGCCTTTCGGCAAGTGGGACGTTTGGATGAACGTGATCAACGTCGAGGCCGACCATGGCACCACCGAGCGGGCGTTGTTCGCGGCGTTCTACGGTGAGGACCATGATTGGGACAACGCCGGGTGGCGCGAAATGGCCACGTTCTCCTCTTGCGTCCTGCGTCCACTGGAATGGGCCGGGTTTCTGGTTCAGACCCGAGAAGAGCGCGAGGGCAAGCACATCCACCACGTCTTCAAGACCCCGCTCTGGCGACGCGCAATGAAGCTGGACACTGATGAAATTCTCAAGCCGATCTCGGTTCAGTAGACCGCGGAAGCTTTCGGCCCTAAGCGGTCGGTCTGGCGGTCGCGCGGCAGGCTTCGAAGCGGCCACTCAAGCTCGGTGCAGCGTAAGAGCGTAGCCTGCCAATTCTCGCCGGTCGTCGCAATGCTTGCCTAATCCTCAAAGGCGGACGCCATTTCGGCGTAACATCTCAAAAGGCGAGATCGAGCTGATGCCGTGGGCGTCGCCAGCGTCAGGAATCTTGATCTTGCTCCTCGACCCTGGAGCGCGGGTTTCGAGTGTGACGATCTGGTGATTGCCATGGAGTGCGTAGGCGATGAGATAAGAGTCTGCCTTGCTCAGGAAGTCGCTTACCGCCGCCGAGGTATACCCGTTTGAACTGGCCCAGCTTGCCACCTGTCCCATGCTGTTTCGAATTGAGGCATCGTCGGGCATGAAAATGCTCGAACCATGCATCTCGATCCAATTTTTTACCTGATCGTCCTTTTGCTGTAGCTCTCGCTTCACCGGTGCGATGCTCGCAACCTTACCTTCTGCTGCAGCCTGAGCGAGCCAGTTCCAGTAGCCTCCGCAGATGTCGAAGGCATAGTAGGTCAGTGCGGGGGTTAGGAACGCATTCGCGTCCAGCAATAGCTTCAACTGGTTACTCCAAGCCGTCTGGCTTCCTCGCGGAAGGTCTTCGAGTTTTTGAGACTCAGCAGGTCGAAGGCCTCGCCCATCAGCGTCTGACCTTCGAGCGCCGTCGAGATGACCGCCGATGCGAAATGCGGGTCCACACGGGCACCCATGGTGGCATAGAAGTTTCCTCCGCCCGGACTGCTGTCGGCCTTATCTTGTAGGAACGTCAGCTCTTCGTCGTAAGCGGCTTGGAAGTCATCATAGGACAGTAGCCCGAGGTCCTTCAGGCGGCGCAGGGCGACAAGCGTGCTAACGCGGAACATGCGGGCGATTTGCGCCTTTGCCGTTTCAATGTCTTCGGGCAGGTCCATGTTGCGAAGCTGAGCTACAGGCACTAGGATCTCGGCTGCAACTGCATTGCAAAAGCGCTCCACTTCGCGGTCCGGTGCAATGTCCTCGGGCAAGTCGTCAGCAGCGCTGTTGCTGACGCCTCCCTTGCCGATCCAAATATGGGCTAGCTCGTGCGCGAGAGTGAAGATCTGCCCGGCCTTCGTATCAGCGCCGTTCACGAACACCAGCGGTGCAAACGGGTCAGAGATTGCGAAGCCACGGAACTCGCGCGGATTGAGCGCCCGGTGTGTATTATTCCCGACCACGCCATTGATCATTACAAGAATGCCCGCTTCGCGAGCAAGGCCTATGAAGCGGCGCAAGAATTCTTCCCAGCTCGACGTTTCGGCGCGGCTGCCGACCTCCAGTTTGAGGGCAGTGCGGATGCTTCCTGCGACGAAGGTGGGGGGATCTCCAGCGCTTGCCGAGCCGACAAATTCAAGGATTTCGGCTCCGGACCCTGCAAGGTGTTCTCGATACCAACGTTGGCGCCTCTGGCAAGTGTGGATCGTGTCGATCAGCTCCACGCTGGGCCGCGCATATTCAGTGCCCGCCATTCGTCTGAAGTCGGGCAGGGGCAGTTCCTCTTCTGGCGGCTCTGGCAGGAAGAACATTCCGAGCGGTAGGTGTAAGACGCTGGAAAGGGTTTCGAGCTGATTAAAGGTCGGACCACCCTTGCCGTCCAGCCATGCAGAGTAATTCTTGAAGCGTTTGACGAGGGTGTCAAATGGTATCCCCGCGCGCTCGCGCGCCCATTCTAGCACATCAGGCGAGATTTCGACCTGTGCCATAAGTGTTCGCCCTCTTCTTCCCTGAGTCAGTCTGCATGCGGCGCCGGTTGCGTGCAAACTAAAATGTTTGTCACCCCGATATCCGGGTTGCAGGCTTTCTACAATTGCAGCGTCGTTGCCCTTTCAGAACTGTCACTACTACAGCGCAACACGTGCATTTGCGGTGAACAACCGGCAGCTTCACGATGCTGCGAATGCAATGCCGCACTGCCGTCGGGCGGCTCACCGCCCTTACCGACACGCCCGCGCTTGGTCGCGCAGTACTGCGTAATCCGCGAGCATCCCGACCAACACCGTCCCCTCAGGCAAAGCCTCAACTTCGGCCGCCGCCTGCACCTGCTCGGCCCGGCTGTAGTCCACCACCGGCGGGCACGCGCCCGATCCAACCCCCTCAGAACCGCCCATCGCGCAAGCGCTTAACCACAGCATCGCGATCAGCGGGGCGGCGTGCCGCGGCGTCCAGCATCCGGCGTTAGGCTTCATTGACCTTCTCCATGGTGTCGATCCGCTCGGCGAGGCGGCCGGCGCTTTCCCCGGCGCGGCGGAGGTTGATGAGGAACAGGGTGAGCGTGAGGGCGGCGAGCGCCACGCCCAGCGCCTTGCGCGCCGGGCCGCTGGCGAGGAGGGCGGTTAGCCAGCGCATCAGCGCCGCCCCCGTTTCCAGTCATCGATCCGGGCGTGAATCGCCACGGCGATGCCAGCCAGCGCGACGGCGATGAAGAGCCAGCGCAGGGTGTCGAGGTAGGGTACCAGCGGCAGGATCGCCGATTGGGTCTCGCCCAGAACCTCGCGCGCCAGTTCCACACCTGCGGCGCCAACGGTCGCGACGCCCGCCGCGCCACTGCCCTTGAGGGTGCGGCTTTCGGCCAGCACCTCGCGGGCGGGGGGCACTTCCGGTGCAAATGCCGTGGCGCGGGGCGGAAACCGCTCGCCCCATTCGCGGGCGGGACCGAGGTCGATGTGCATGAAGCCCGAGCGCGGATAGAAGCCGAAACCGAGGAAGCCCGCCTTGCGTGCTGCCGCCTCGAAAGCCAGGGGGTCATGGTTCGCCATCACGATGTCGAACGCGGTGCCGTCCATGTGCTTCGAGGCAGGCGCGCCGCCCACGGCCCTGTTGTGCGCCGGACTTCGGTAGCCCGAGAGCACCAGCATCGGCTTGGCGAGTGCGTCGCGTAGGGCTTGCAGCCTGTCCATCGCCTCGGTGTCGAGCTTCAGCGCGCCAGTGCCACGGCAGGCGATTTCGGCCGGGGAGAAGTTCGGCCAGTGCCAGACGCTCGCGGGCACGTCGCGGTAATGCGGATAGGTGGTGGTGGTCATGGTTCTCTCCATGGGGAAAACCCCGCCGTGGGGCGACGGGGTGGGTTGGCGGTCGAAGGTGGTTGCGGGTTGCGGATGTTGGCGCCGGTCAGGGGGCCCTAGGGCGCCCGGAATCGTTGATGCGCAGCGGTGGCCTATACTGCGCCGCTCGCGATGCCCCGCGTCAGTTCCCGATCTTGCGATCGATCCGCTCGAGCGTATGGCCGACGCCTTTCAGCGCTTCCTCGATGCGGCCGAGCTGGACGGCGTGGTTCTGCGCGGCCTTGTCCATGGTGTCGACGCGGGCTTCGAGGCGGGTCAGGTCAGCCGCACTCTGTCGCACTTGTGCCCGGCCCAGGGCACGGGCGACCTCGAGGCGGGCCCAGAGGGCGGCGAGGCCAGCGACGAGCGGCCAGGTCTTCTGCAGGGTCTCCCAGTCGGGCAGCATGGCGGGCTCCGGGGTGTTGGCGTGATGTGCGCAGATTGGAGGGAAGGGCGGGAGGATGGAGGACGGAAGGCGATCTGCCAGCCCGTCAGACTTTCGCGAACTCGACGAAAAACGCATCGAGCTCGGCGTCGGTCAGTCCGGCCGCCGCTTGCAACAGAAGCGTGGTCGGATCGAGACGTTGCGCGACCGTGAACTCGGCGAAGGTGATGCGGGCGTAGCTCTGCTGCGGCTCGGGCAGCGCCGCGAAGGCCTTCTCGATGGCCGCGGGAACGGTGCCAGAGGCGGAAATCGCCAGCACCTCCTCGGCGGTCGCGAGGCCCGATGCCACGAGGCCGATGGGTAATCCCCCCCGAAAGTAAGGGGCTGCATAAGTAGAATTTTCTCGGCAAGATGCATGAGGAGATTTCGAATGAAGACAAGCAGATACACTGAAGCTCAGATCATCGCGATTCTGCGACAGGCCGAAGGCGGTGTGCCGGTGGCCGAGCTTTGCCGCGAGCACGGCATGAGCAACGCCTCTTTCTACAAATGGCGGGCAAAGTATGGCGGCATGGATGCGTCCCTGATCAGTCAGATGAAGGCGATGGAAGACGAGAACCGCCGGTTGAAGCGGATGTATGCGGACCTGAGCATGCAGGCGGATTTGCTGAAGGAAGCGCTTGGAAAAAAGTAACCGGGCCATCTCGACGCCGCGAGATGGCCGAGAACGCGGTGGCGCGACGCGGGGTCAGCATTGCCTTGGCCTGCCGGGCCTTTGGCGTCAGCGAGACCTGCTATCGCTACAGCCCGAAGCTCAAGGACGAGAACGAAGAGATCGCTGACCTGCTGACAGGGCTGACGGATGCGCGCAAGACTTGGGGGTTTGGCCTGTGTTTCCTGCATCTTCGCAACGTGAAGGGGCATCCCTGGAACCATAAACGCGTCTATCGGATCTACTGTGAGCTGGAACTGAACCTGCGCATCAAGCCCCGCAAGCGGCTGAAACGCGATAAACCTGATGTCCTGGCTGTGCCAGACGCGCCTAATATGACCTGGTCCATGGACTTTATGGCGGATCGCCTCGGCGATGGCCGTGCTTTTCGGCTTTTGAACGTGCTGGATGACTTCAACCGCGAAGGGCTGGGGATCGAGGTCGACTTTTCCTTGCCTGCTGAGCGTGTGATCCGGAGCCTTGATCGGATCATCGAATGGCGGGGAAAGCCGGGCACCATCAGGGTCGACAATGGCCCCGAATACATCAGCGAAACGCTGAGAAAATGGGCTGAGAAACATGCTGTTACGATCCAGCACATCCAACCCGGACAGCCCCAGCAGAACGCCTATGTCGAGCGCTACAACCGGACCGTCCGGCACGAATGGCTGGACCAATACATCATCGAAAGCATCGAGGAGGCACAGGATCAGGCCACGCAATGGCTCTGGACATATAACAACGACCGCCCCAACATGGGCATCGGCGGCATCACACCCGCCATGAAATTGAAAATGGTCGCGTAAGTTCTACGAATGCACCCCGTTAAAAAGGGGGGGATTACCGGACATCCGATTAAGATCATCGGGGAAACGGAATTCAGGGCACTTACCACGGGCCCCGGGTCCAAGTGATATGCGGTCGGTGGCTTGCACAAAAAGGGCGGGGAACGGCCTGTGAGGTCGCAGTATCGCAACTGCGGCAATCGACGATAGCCGACGTTCGCCGAGAACTTCTAGTCAGCGGCCGCTCGAGTTCCAGTAGAGGCGCAACGCCGCCATCGTGGTATGGAAGTCAGCCATGTTCAAACAGACGTTCGCCCCGTCTCGTATCAACCAATGCAGGTCGTTGGCGCACGCTAGGTGGGTCGGGTCACAGCCATCCAACCACGCCAAGCAGTTCTCGACCGTCTGTTGATACGTCCAGCTGAAGTTCTGAGTCGGCACGTTCCAGAGCATCCCCTCCAAGAAGTAGGAAGGGGCCACACCGACGGCGATATAGTGAGCATCTATCATCGCGTTCCTCATGTTCTTAATCACGCGAACACTCGGTTTGAATCGATTGGTCGTGACCTGGTGTTTGGTCGTGCAGTTCTCCATGTGCTGCTTCGGAAAGTTGATGATCTTCTCGTTGTCAGCGGTCCAAAAGCAGATACCGGTGTGATACGAGTTGTCGAGAATCGAGCGATACCGCGTGTACCGGTGGTGCTCGACGCAGACCAACACATCCGCGTCGCGCCGAACTTTGTTCCCGGGCACAAAGATCGCCTTCTTCCCTGCCTGCACCCCCGTGCCGTAGGTCTTAACCAACCAAGCCAGCACCTCAGCCTTGAACTCGTCGAAGCCGTAGGTGACCGCTCCACCTTTGTTCGCCCCGTAAATCAGCGTATCGGCTGCGTCCAACTGACTGATGTCGCTCTGGAACGCTTCGGTAAGGCAGACAACGATGTCGACGTCGCTTTCCGCGTAGACATTCGTGTCGTTGCCGTAAGAGCCTTGCAGAAAAACCTTGAAGCCTCGACCGGCAAAAGGAGCGCTCTTGTCCTCGATCACGCCCTTGATGGCTTGGTATGTGGCCGCAGACTGCGCTTGAGAGCCGATGTGCGACCAAGTCTCGAGCTGCCCCTCTGAAATCGCCATGAATACTCCTTAACTCAATAGAATCGCGTGAATATCTTTCTCTAGTCGACCGAAAGACTGCTGGCCTTGCTGACGGAGGATGTTCAGCTTCTTCAAATCGTGCTCGAACATGTCCGTTGCCATCTCTGGTTTATCGAAGGTGTCGCT
Organism: Burkholderiaceae bacterium; assembly: GCA_019428955.1. Lineage (GTDB taxonomy): Bacteria > Pseudomonadota > Gammaproteobacteria > Burkholderiales > Burkholderiaceae_E > JAGXFR01. Next base: position 3,834 of record JAHYJF010000058.1, on the reverse strand, counting down.
CACTCTCACCGTCGGGACGTTCGCAAAGAGCAGTTGCCGAAGCTGGTCCATCGATGCAGTGTTCACTTCTAGTGTTTTCTGAAGAAGCTGCACCAGCCAGAAGCGGCGCTTGGTGCGTTCGAAGAACGAATATCGTGGCTCCGGATACTGCCCGCAGCCGATAGTTAGGACGCGGCAATCGGCCGGGGCGAACTTGAGCGGCCCCACCGCGTCAGCGAGCGCGTAAAGCGCCGGGTTGTTCGCGACATACCCCCCGTCAAAGAGCTCAATCTCGTTGCCAGTGCTTGTGATCACGGTCTTCCGGTCAAAGAATGGATAGGCGGAGCATGATGCTTCGACTGCGTCAGCGAGCTTGCACCCGAAGCCTGGAACGAAAGTCGCCTTCCGACCATGTGCCTGCGTCTGGCTGCTCTTGAAAATCATCGGTTTCTCAAGCTGCCACTTGGTCGAAACGATACCGAGGCCGGTTAGTACCGTGTTGAAACCATCCTCTTTGAAGACGGTCTCACCAACCTCGCGGAGCCGCAGAGTACGCTCCCTTGGCTTCCGTTCCCTCATAATCTTGGGGACATGCTCGCAGTAGAGCTTGTGGATTTCGTCTACGTTCCGCCCAGTGGCAAGCAGAGCTGCGATGATCGACCCCGTGCTCGTGCCGAAGATCAGGTCGAACGTCTCATGGATGGGGCGAGGAAGCATCGCCTCCACTTCGGCTAGTACGCCGAGGGTGTAGAAGCCCTTGGCCCCTCCGCCATCGAGGCTCAGAATCCGGCATAGCTTATTTCCTTCGTCCATGATGAGCGATTCGAGCTAAGAAATACGACATATTGTGGTTTCGTGTGCCCCACTATGCAAGAGGCAGTGTGGATTTACCCAAGCTATCCACGCCAGCCCAGAGAGGAGCGTGTCATATTCATGTATGGCATCCAACAGCAATTTGATCGGATATTTCGGCGTGAACGCTATTGGATTCCAAGCCAACCGCGTTCAAGCGTCGGAAAATCGCACTCTCAGCAAATGTCCGGAAAGCGGGCTGCAACTGCAGCATTTGGACTGCATGATAAGTGCGCGCTTTGGGCCGACTTCGACGCCCCCCTCCCGATGGTTCCTCCCCGCCCCTGTTTGTATGCGGGGGGGCGCAGCGCGGCATTTCGCTAGCGACACGCACTTTCACCGGGGAATCCAGGCGGAATCCACCTGCCGGGTGAGATTTCGAAAAGTGACTCATTATCAAAGGCTTGCGGAATCACGACCTTGGCGTGCTGGATTCTTTTGCGGAAGCCAGGGAATCCAGTTTGCGGAAGCCACCGGGCCGGAAGCCAGGCATCGGAAGCCACTCGCCGAGAAGCCGTTGAATCCACGTGCATTTTCCATTTGACAAAGCTGCCCCCCTTGACGTACCCCTTGATCATCGAAGAATAGCGCCCGGAGGACACCCCTCGCGGGCGCTTTTGATTTCCCGACATCGCGGATCCCGATCCTGACGCTGGCATCGCCCAGCACGCAGCGGCTTGTCCGCCCTGCCCCAGATGAAAGCCACCCGATGGACCTGGTCTTTGCGCCGAGCCAGATTGAAACTTGGCCGATTGACAGGCTGCGCCCTTACGCCCGCAATGCCAAGATTCACGGCACGGACCAGGTGGCCAAGATCGCCGCCAGCATGGCGAAGTTCGGCTGGACCGTGCCCTGCATGGTCGCCGACGATGGCGAACTGATCGCCGGGCATGGCCGGGTGCTGGCCGCCGCCATGCTGGGGCTGAAGGATGTCCCGGTGATCCGGCTCAGCCACCTCGACGAGGCCGAGCGCCGGGCCTATCGCATCGCCGACAACAAGTTAACGGAACTCGGCGACTGGGACGAGGCCATGCTGCGCGACGAGATCGCCGGGCTGCTGGCGGAAGATTTCGACCTGTCGCTGCTAGGCATCACCGACGAGGATCTGGATGCCCTGCTGCGCGATCCGGATCAGGTGGAAGGCGGTGCGGTCGAGGGCGAAGATGACATTCCAGAACCGCCGATCACGCCGGTGTCGGTGGCGGGTGACCTCTGGCAGCTGGGGTCGCATCGGCTGATCTGCGGTGACAGCACCTCTGCCGATGTGGTCGAGCGGCTACTGGGCGACGTGAAGCCACTGCTGATGGTGACAGACCCGCCCTATGGCGTGGAATACGACCCGTCCTGGCGCAACCAGGCGGGCGCGGCCAAGACCAAGCGCACCGGCAAGGTGCTGAACGACGACCGGGCCGATTGGCGCGAGGCTTGGGCGCTGTTCCCGGGCGATGTCGCCTATGTCTGGCACGGTGCGCTGCACTCCTCGACCGTGGCCGAGAGCTTGGCTGCGGCAGGTTTCGCGGTGCGGTCGCAGATCATCTGGGCCAAGGACAGGCTGGTTCTCAGCCGCGGCGACTATCACTGGCAGCATGAACCCTGCTGGTATGCTGTGAAAAAGACCGGCAAGGGCCACTGGGCCGGGGACCGCAAGCAAACTACGCTGTGGCACATCTCCGGCAAGGACCAGGATGCCGCCACGGTGCACGGCACGCAAAAGCCAGTCGAATGCATGCGGCGACCGATCCTGAACAACTCCAGCCCCGGTCAGGCCGTCTTTGAACCTTTCATGGGGTCTGGCACCACGCTGATCGCGGCGGAAACCACCGGGCGGGTATGTTTCGGGATCGAGTTGAACCCGGCCTATGTCGATGTCGCCATCGAACGCTGGCAGCAGTTCACCGGCGCCAATGCTGTTCTGGTGGAAACGGGCGAAACCTTCTCCGACCTGAAAGCGAAGAGGCTGGCCGCATGAACGCGCCCCTCCTGCTGGGCAGGATCGAACACTGGCCCCTAGCCCGGCTGAAGCCCTACGCCCGGAACGCCAAGACCCACGATGCCGACCAGGTGGCGAAGATTGCCGCCAGCATGGCCGAATTCGGCTGGACTGTGCCGGTGCTGGTGGCGGCCGACGGCGAGTTGATCGCTGGCCATTGCCGCGTTCTGGCGGCGGCCCACCTCGGCCTGTCCGAGGCCCCGGTCATTGTCCTCGGCCATCTGACTGAAGCCCAGCGCCGGGCCTATCGCATTGCCGACAACAAGTTGACCGAGTTGGGCGGCTGGGACGAGGCCCTGCTGTTGCAGGAGTTGCAGGCGCTTCTGGCCGAAGATTTCGACCTCGGGCTGATCGGGATCCCCGAAGATGAACTGGACGCCCTGCTGCACGCGGGCGACGACGACAGAACGGTGATCAACGACGATGCGGCCGATGCCATCCCCGCCCCTCCCGCCGAACCCATCACCAAGCCGGGCGACATCTGGGCGCTGGGCAAGCATCTTCTGTGCTGCGGTGACGCCACCGATCCAGCTGCTGTCGCCAGGCTGATGCAGGGTGAACAAGCCACGCTGATGTTCACCTCGCCACCCTATGCCCAGCAGCGCGACTATGGCGCCGCGAAAGAAAAGGTCGGCGATTGGGATGCGCTGATGCAGGGCGTGTTCGCTGCGGCACCCGTCACAGCGGATGCGCAAGTCCTGGTCAATCTCGGCCTCGTGCACCGCGACAGCGAATGGCAGCCCTATTGGGAAGGATGGGTCGAATGGATGCGCGCCTCTGGCTGGCGGCGGTTTGGCTGGTATGTCTGGGATCAGGGCCCCGGATTGCCGGGCGATTGGAACGGCCGCCTGGCGCCGTCGCACGAGTTCATTTTCCACTTCAACCGCAACCCCCGCAAACCGCACAAGACCATCCCGTCCAAGCACGCGGGCGAAACCCTCGGCGGCGGTGGGCTGCGCGGAGCCGACGGGACCGTCCACGCCAAGACCGGCACAGGCAACGCGATCCAGAGC
>JAHYJF010000449.1 GCA_019428955.1 Burkholderiaceae bacterium | reverse complement strand
CCTGCTGAACTCACTCAATTAGTTTCAAATCAGGCTCTAAGATTACACTAAGGCAAGGGGCGAGGCTGGCGGTGCATTCCTACAATTGAGCACATATAGGAATCGCCTTTGGATAGGCTTCGGAACGTGTCAACGACTTTGAGACAGTGGCTTTTGGACTTTAGGCTTGGGTTTCCTCAGTTGGTTTTGGTGGGTTGATCCAGACGGCGGTCGGGATTTGCGGTGGTTTTGGCGGCTTGTGGACGAAGCGTTCGGGCGTGGTCAGGAACGCGACATCCAGTGTGGCCTGCCGCGCAGCATAGACCGTCTCGGCCTGCCCGAAGTGGATCTGGTCCGGCGTCATCAACCCGATCCCTGCATGATGGTGGTCTTGGTTGTACCATGTGAAGAAGCGGCGGCAGAATGCGCGGGCCTGTTCGATGGTTTCGAAGTTTCTGGGAAATTCGGGTTGATATTTCAGGGTTTTGAAGTGGGCTTCCGAGAACGGGTTATCGTTTGATGTGTGCGGTCGACTGTGCGACTTGAGCACGCCGAGATCGACCAGCATCAGCGCCGTTGTCTTGGCCTTCATGGGGCCGCCCCGGTCGGCGTGCAATGTCAGCTGATCGCGCGGCACGGCATGTTTCTCCATCGCGTCGATGAACAGTTCCTTGAACTGGGCGGCGCTTTCCGCGTGCTCGATGCGCCAGCCAACCACCCGGCGGCTGAAGATGTCGAGGATGACATACAGATAGAAGTAGGACCATTTCACCGGGCCCATCAGTTTTGTGATGTCCCAGGACCAGACCTGGTTTGGGGCCTCGGCCAGCAGTTCGGGCTTTTGGTAGACGGGATGTGTGCGTTGATAGCGGCGCTCGGCAACCTCTCCCTGAGCGGCCAGGATGCGATACATCGTACGGATCGAGCAGAGGTAGGTGCCTTCATCGAGCAAGGTCGCAAAGACCTCCGTGGGCGTTTGATCGGCGAAGCGGGGTGTGCGCAGATGGGCCAGCACTTCGGTGCGTTCATGTTCCGGCAAGGCACGCGCTGAAGGCGCACGCGTCTTTACAGCGCGTGGCGCAGCTTTCAGGGCGGCACGGTGCCGAAGAACGCTTGCCCGCGACACCTCCAGCGCGGCACAGACGGCCGTGGTCAGCCCGCTGCCAACAGGCAGGGCGACCGCAGCGGCCATCATGACTTGCCGCTGCGCTCTTGCGTCTGCTCCATCTCGTCCAGAAGGGCCGCCACTTTTTTTTGGATGGCAATGATGGCTTCCGCCTGATCCAGACGGCGCCGCAACGCTGCGACCTCACGGTTGGCCTTGGCCAGTTCAGCTTGCAATGGATTGGCAGGTGCCTTTTGTGGGCCACGGGGACGTGGCTGTAATGCACCCAATGTGCCCGCCGCACGCGCCCGACGCCAATCGGTCAGCGCCGAGGAGTAAAGCCCTTCCCGACGTAGAATGGCGGTAACCCCGCCGGTGTCAGCCGCTTGATCGGTCTCATCCAGAATGCGCAGTTTGTATTTGGCTGTGAAACTGCGCCGCTTCGGCGTGCGCGTCAGCTCGGCCGTGGGCACAACCGGCGCTGAGACAATGCGAGCGGGCAACGCCGCGGGCGAAACAGCGTCAGATCCAGCTTCCGGCGAAAGCGCTGTCTGTGAAGGCATAACCATGGGTTCGTTCTCCTGCGCCCTCAAGTGTAAACTTTAGCCAGTCGGATGTCTCACGCTTATTGGCACGGAGGGTGTCGTCGATATCGTGCCGTAATATCTGGCCCAAAATCCGACAACTTGCTGCTAGGAACCGCCAAATCGCCAAAGCCAAATGCGCGGGACATCTCGCGGTAACGATCATCACCCAGTTTATTGGCCAAAGAATCCGGTTGGATAACGCCGCCTTCCAAAACTTTACGGATGAAAAACCGGTTGTTTATGTCGTCCTGCAGTCCAAATGCACCCAAGGCTACGCGCAACAAACGTCTGTCGGCAACAAGCTCTTCAGCGGAGTTTACTGACCCGATGCGCGCCTCAAAATACGCAGTGTCGCGTAAAAGCTGTGGCCCTTTCGCAAAA
>JAHYJF010000448.1 GCA_019428955.1 Burkholderiaceae bacterium | reverse complement strand
TGCCGGCCGCGTCTGCCGGTCGGCGCAGCCGCCCAGGTCATCGCGGGATCAAACCAGATCGTCAGCGAGCCGCGGCGCTTCAGCGCTTCGTTATAGGCGGGCCAGTTCTTGGTTCTGTAGGTGGGGGTGTAGGTCTGCTCATGCAGCCCAGATACCACACTGGATTCACAAGATGAATCCCTCACGCGATTTGTGCAACAGAGCCGCCGGTGTGAGGTCCAGTTTCGCAAAAAGCTTCGCGCAAGCAGTTCAAAGCGCCCGCGACGCCGTGCTTTTGGACACGCCGGCCAGCTGCGCAATATCGACGATAGTCAGGCTCTGGCGCGGTTTCTTCACGTCACCCCCCGGCGGCAATGGCCGTGCGATTCGCACCCCACACGCAAGAATAGCGTTAATGGGAACGTTCCCACAAAAAGTTTCTTTCGGATCACCCGCCGGAAGGGGGGCTGACACGGTGCCACGCGATGATGCCGACGGGTCAGCAAGCGCATGCAAAACGAAAAAGCCTGTGCCCTTCTTTCGGGGCCACCGGCGCGCGATCTGGCCGCAATGCCACGCGGCCCGCCCCGGTCGTTGGCTTGGGCGCCCGTATGAAAAGTCAGTGGCTCCGGTTTGGCCCGCTAGCGCAAGCGCCGCCGGGTCGGTGTGACCGCAAAAATCAGTCATTGACCGAAAAGCAATACAGCTGCATTGTATCGTGGAGACTGGAAGGTCGGGCAAACCGACTTCATGATGGGAGGACTTTGATGAAACACCTGATGACCGCGACGGCACTTGCCTTGTTTTCCGCGTATGCGCTGCCCGCTTCGGCCGAAACGCTGAAAGTGTCGAGCTACCTGCCGCCCAAGCACGCGCTTAACGCGATGATCGAGCAATGGGGCAGGGAACTGGCCGAGAAGTCGGGCGGCAGCCTGACGCTCGAACTCTATCCGGCGGCACAGCTGGGGCCGGTGAACCGTCAGTTTGACATGGCGGCTTCGGGTGCGGCCGATATCACGGTCGTGCTGCACAGCGCCACGCCCGGGCGGTTCCCGATGACCGAGCTGGCCGGGTTGCCGCTGGCGGCGCCCAGTGCCGGCAATGCCAGCGGCATTGCATCACCCCGTCTGACAGCGCTGGCCGATGAGTTTCTGGCCGGCGAACATGCAGGCACCAGGATCTTGTGGATGGCCGTCACCCCGCCTTTGAAGATCAGCCTGAAAAAGGTCGAGCCAACTAGCCTTGCCGTCTTCAAGGGGTTGCGCATCCGCTACGCCGGGCAGGTTTTCCAAAGCGTTCTAGAATCGCTTGGTGCAACACCGTTGCCGGTGCCCCCTGCCGAAGTGCAGGAAGGGCTTTCCAAGGGCATCATCGATGGCACCCTGTTCCCCTATGAGGCGCTGAAGGCTTTTGATCTGGGCGCCGATCTGGGCTATTCGATGGAACCCGGCATCGCCTCGGCAACCTTCGCGGTGGTCATGAACCAGGGCAGATTCGACAGTTTGACCGCCGAGCAGCAAGCCCTTGTCGTGGCGACCGTCGGCGTTGACCGCGCTGCAGCCTTTGGCGCGATGTGGGACGCGGGCGAAGAAGAGGGCCGCGCCTATGTGCAAAGCAAGGGCGTCAAGATCGTGACCCTTGCCGAAGACCAGAAGGCCGCGCTTTTTGAAGCGATCACCCCGATCATCGACGCGACCATCGCCGCGGTCGAGGCCACCGGCAAACCGGGGCGGGCGTTCTACACCGCCTACGTTCAGTAACCGACCAAGGAATGACCCGAAGCGATTTTCGGGTCATGCTTGCGCGGCGCACGGCGGATTCGTGAGAAGGGGGCTTCGATGTCGGCAAGACCGGGGGGGGTGCTTTGGCGCGTTGGCCAAACCATCGTGAGGGTTCAGCTTTGGGTGGCAATGGCCGCGCTGGTGCTGATGATGGCGGTGGTGGTTTCTGATGTCGCCATGCGGCAGCTGTTCAACCATCCCGTCAAGGGCGCCTATGATGCGGTCGGCATATTGCTCGGCATCTCAGTGTTCTATGCGCTGGCTGCCGTGATCGCGTCGCGGCAGGAAATTGTCATC
>JAHYJF010000447.1 GCA_019428955.1 Burkholderiaceae bacterium | reverse complement strand
GGCGCCGCGCGCTGGGGCCTCAAGGAAGTGCGCCTCGGCATCGAGCACGCACGCTATCTGAAATGGCTCTATCCGAATGCGCGCTTCGTGCTGCTGTATCGCAATCCGCTGGAAGCCTACCGCTCGTATTGCCGCTACGGCCGCAGCTGGTACGACACCTTTCCCGATAAGCCGATGTTTACCCCCACTGCGTTCGGCATGCACTGGCGGCGGCTGATCGAGGGCTATCTCGAAGGCGCCGAGTCGATCGGTGCGATGCTGGTGTGCTATGAGAACCTGATCGGCCCGACCCCACCGCTCTCCCAACTCGACGCCTACCTCGGCATCCAGACCGACCACGGCGTGCTCACCAACAAAGTCGGCAGCTCCGAGCGCGGCGGCGAAAAGGCGCAAGTCAACGCGCTGGAACGTTGGCTGTTGAAGCGAGCGACGGGGCCGATAGCTGCCAAACTGGGATATGACTGGTAACGCGATGGACGCCAGCATCATCGTTTGCACTTACAACCGCGCCGAGTCGTTGCGGGATACCTTACGCGCGCTGCATGCGCTGAAGTCATCAGCGAACCGTCATTGGGAAGTCATCGTTGTCGATAACAATTCCAGCGATCACACACGGGCAGTTGTCGAGGAGGCGCAGCGCGACTGGCCTTTGCTACGCTACGCGTTCGAAATCCAGCAGGGCCTGTCCCATGCGAGGAATCACGGCATTGCCTGCGCACGCGGCGAGGTCTTGCTGTTTACTGATGATGATGTGCTCCCCGAGCCGGATTGGCTTGAAATCACGCTCGAAGGGCTGGAAAAATATCTGGCCGATGCCTGCGGTGGCTATATCGCGCCAATATGGGAAGCGCCGCCACCTGCCTGGCTGACCGCACGGTTTTATGGCTTTCTGGCAGTACGCACCGACCGCACTGACGACTACCCGATAGAGTCTTCGTCACAAGCACCTTTCGGCGCCAATATGGCCATCAAGAAAGCCGTGTTCGACAAAGTTGGGCTGTTCGACACTAACCGCGGCCGCAAGGGCAAGCTGCTGGCCAGCGGAGAGGACGGGGAAATGTTCGAGCGCATATTGGCCGCAGGCCATAGGGCGGTCTTCCTTGGGCAGTCGCGAGTCCACCACAAGGTGGAAGCGTTTCGCCTGACCAAGCGCTACTTTCGGCGCTGGCGGTTTCAGACCAGCCGCAATATTGCGCAGAGCCGTGGGATGGCGGGGGATCGCCGGCTATTCAACATTCCCCTATATGTCTTTCCCCAGTTGCTGCGAGCCATCGTTCGCATGCTGTGGGGCCACCTGACCCAGCCACGCGATGAGGCCTTCAATCGTGAAATTATTGTTTTTCATTTCCTGGGCCTGATTCAGGGCCTTTATTGCGCGCGCTGATCAGTGGCCGGCCTTCTAACTGTTCTCATCTGCACCCATAACCGGGCCGATCTGCTCGAACGGGTACTGGCTTCGCTCAACGCGGCCAAGCGCCCCGCCATGCCGGTGCAAATTATGGTGGCCGCCAATGCCTGCACGGACGACACCGTCGCGCGGATGCAAGCGTATCAGGCGCAGCAAGACGAAAAAGGCTGGCTGCCGTTACGGCTGATCGAGGTACCCACGCCCGGCAAGTCGCATGCGCTCAATCGCGCGATCCCGGAAATTGACACCGAACTCACCGCGTTCGTTGATGACGATCACCGGGTCGATGAAAACTACCTGGTCGCCATCGAACAGGCGGCGCAAACCTGGCCAGATGCCGGACTGTATTGCGGCCGCATCCTGCCCGACTGGGACGGCAGCGAACCCGAATGGGTGCATGACACTGGACCCTACCGGATTTATCCGCTCCCCATTCCACGCTACGACCAGGCGGACCAACCCAAGACGATCACCGCCGAGGAAGGGCCCATCCCCGGTGGCGGCAATCTGGTGGTCCGCCGTCAAGTATTTGAACTGGCCGGGGAGTTCTCCACCGAACTGGGGCCGCACGGGCATGACCTGGGCGGCGGCGAGGACAGCGAATATGTGCTGCGCGCCATGAATC
>JAHYJF010000446.1 GCA_019428955.1 Burkholderiaceae bacterium | reverse complement strand
CCGTTGGCGCGCGGGCGCCGCTGGCGTCACGTCCGGCCGCGGTGCGGCATGGCGCATGAGCCTGGTGGGGGCGACCCGCTACAATGCCCCGTTGTTGACGATGGCGCGGCGCACGAGTGGCGCGGCGCCGCCGCGAGGAGGGGATCGACATCTGCGGTATCGCAGGGGTGTTCGCCGGCCGGGGCCGCCCCGCCCCCGAGCCGCTGCTGCTCGAGATGGCGGGCGAGTTGGCGCACCGCGGACCGGACGGCGTCGGGCTCTACCTCGACGGCTCCTTCGGCATGGTCAGCACGCGGCTGTCGATCATCGACCTTGAGGGCGGCGACCAGCCGCTGGCGACCGAGGACGGCCGCTTCTGGGTCATGCAGAACGGCGAGATCTACAACTACCCCGAGCTGATGGCCGAACTCGAGGCTCTGGGCCACCGCTTCGCCACCCGCTCCGACACCGAGGTCCTGGCGCACGCCTACGAGGCGTGGGGCGAGGCCTGCCTGGAGCGGCTGAACGGGGAGTTCGCCTTCGCCGTGTGGGATCGCGAGCGACGCGAAGTGTTCCTGGCGCGCGACCGCTTCGGCATTCGGCCGCTCTTCCTGGCGCGCCTGGGCGGCGACGTCGCCTTCGCCTCGGAGGCCAAGGCGCTGCTGCGCCACCCGGCGGCGGAGCGCCGCATCGACCCGTTGGCGCTGGTCGAGACCTTCACGCTGTGGGCGCCCCAACCCGACCTCAGCGCCTTCGCCGGCGTGTTCGAGCTCCCGCCCGGGCACCACGCGCGGATCGATGAGCGCGGGCTGGGCGACGCCGTGCCCTGGTGGGACGTGCGCTTCGGCCCCCGTGAGGGGACGCGGCACGAGCGGCCCGAGGCGCTGGTCGAGGAGCTGCGCGGGCTGCTCGACGAAGCGACCCGCATCCGCCTGCGCGCCGACGTGCCCGTCGCCGTGTACCTCTCCGGCGGGCTCGACTCCTCGGCCACCGCGGCCATCGCGCGGCGCCATACGAATGCCGACCTGCAGGCGTTCGGTGTCGGCTTCGAGGACGCGCGCTTCGACGAGAGCGGCTTCCAGGACCGCATGGCCGACGCGTTGGGCGTGCGCCTGCGGCGGATCACCGTGTCCGGCGCCGACATCGCCAATGCCTTCCCTGAGGTGGTCGAGCGCGCCGAGAAGCCGATGCTGCGCACGGCCCCGGGGCCGCTGCTGCGGCTGTCGCGCGAGGTGCGCGCGGCCGGCTTCAAGGTGGTGCTCACCGGCGAGGGGGCCGACGAGTTGTTCGCCGGCTACGGCATCTTCCAGGAGGCGATGATCCGCCGCTTCTGGGCGCGCCAGCCCGACTCGCGGCTGCGCCCGGCGCTGCTCGCGCGCGTGTACCCGTACCTGTCGCGCGACCTCGCCCAGGGTGGCGGGTTCATGGCCGGCTTCTTCCGCCAGGGCCTCCTCGATCTCGACGACCCGCTCTACAGCCACGGCCCGCGTTTTCGCACCACGGCGCGGGCGCTGCGCTTCCTCGCGCCCAGCGTGCGGGTCGAGGCCGCGGCGCGTGGGGATCCCGAGGCGCGGCTGCGGGCGCGCCTGCCGGCGGCGTACGCCGGCTTCGGGCCGCTCGGGCAGGCCCAGTACCTCGAGATCGCCACCTTCCTGACCGGCTTCTTGCTCCACTCGCAAGGCGACCGCATGCTCATGGGAAACTCGGTGGAGGGCCGCTTCCCGTTCCTCGACGTGCACGTCGCCGAGTTCGCGGCGGCGCTGCCCGAGCGGTTGCGGCTGCGCGACCTGGAGGAGAAGCACCTGCTGCGGCGCGCGGTGGGCCCGCTGTTGCCGCCCGAGATCGGTGCGCGTCCCAAGCGTCCTTACCGCGCGCCCATCCTGCGCGCCTTCTTCGGGCCCGGTGCACCCGAGTACGTGCGCGAGTTGCTCGAGCCGGAGCGGATGGCCGCTGCCGGATTGCTGGCGCCGGACCCGGTGGTGCGCCTCGCCGCCAAGGCCGAGCGCTACGTCGATGCCGGGCTCGGTGAGGGCGACGAGATGGCGCTGGTGGGCGTGCTGTCGACCATGCTGCTGCACGAGCGGCTGGTG
>JAHYJF010000445.1 GCA_019428955.1 Burkholderiaceae bacterium | reverse complement strand
GCTATTGGGAACCGTCATTCTCCAGGGCCTGTTCGGAATGTGGACCGTGACCCTGCTGCTCAAGCCGGCGATCGTCACCGCTCACCTGATCGGTGGCCTGCTCACGCTCGCGCTGCTGGTCTGGCTGTGGCAGCGCCAGAAGCCGATACCGCGCTACATCGACGCCGAACCGGTTGCCGCGCTCGCGCCGCTGGCGTGGGTCGGGCTGGGGCTGCTGGCGCTGCAGATCGTTCTTGGCGGTTGGACCAGCGCCAACTACGCCGGACTTGCCTGCCCCGATCTGCCGACCTGCCAGGGGCTGTGGTGGCCGGAAACCAACTACGGGCAGGCCTTCCATATCCGGCGTGAGCTGGGCATGAGCGGCGATGGCTCGGTCCTGCCGCTGGCTGCGCTGACCGCCATCCAGATCGCGCACCGGATCGGCGCAGTCCTGATCGGCGGTTTTCTGCTCTGGCTGGGATGGCGCATTGCCACCACTGATGGCACCGGAGCGCTCGGACGCATGATGCTGACCGTGGTCGCGGTCCAGGTCGGCCTTGGCATCACCATCGTGCTCACCGGCCTGCCGCTCTGGGCCGCAGTCGCCCACAACGGCGTCGCCGCCGTCTTGCTCTCACTTGTTGTTGTCGTCGCACACCGCGCCACCCGAGCGCGCTTGAGGATCTGAATATGCAGCTTGCCCGCTACTCCAACGCCGGATGGCGCGAAATCGCGCTGCGTTACCTCGCCCTGACCAAGCCACGCATCGTGGTGCTGGCCGCGTTCTGCGCCCTGATCGGCATGGTGCTCGCTTCCGACGGTCAATTGCCGCTGCGCGTTGCCGCCTTCGGGATCGTCGGAATCTCGCTGCTGGCCGCCGCCGGGTTCGTCTTCAACAGCCTGGTCGAGCGCGGCATCGACTCACGCATGGCGCGCACCCAGCGCCGACCGATGGCGAGCGGAACGGTGGGTGCCGCCGGGGCGCTGGCATTCGCCGGGATCCTCGGTGGTGTCGGCTCGCTGGTGCTCTACGTGGAGGTCAACCCCCTGACCATGTGGCTGACCTTCGCCACCTTTGTCGGCTACGCCGTGGTCTACACCGTGTTGCTCAAACCTGCCACGCCGCAGAACATCGTCATCGGCGGTGCTTCGGGAGCGATGCCGCCGGTGCTGGGCTGGACCGCGGTCTCGGGCGATGTCGGCTCCGGGGCGCTGGCGCTCTTCCTGATCATCTTCGTCTGGACACCGCCGCACTTCTGGTCGCTCGCGCTCTACCGCATCGAGGACTACCGGCGCTCGGGCCTGCCGATGCGGCCGGTCACCCACGGCTCGCGCTTCACCAGGCTGCTGATCCTGCTCTACACGGTGCTGCTGGTGGTGACCACGATGTTGCCCTTCATCACCGGCATGAGCGGACTGCTCTACCTGGTGGCGGCACTGGGCCTGGGCGGCGCCTTCGTGCGCTACGCCTGGCGGCTGTGGCGCGATTATTCGGATGCTCTGGCGCGGCGCACCTTCGGCTTCTCCATCTTCTACCTTGCCGGGCTGTTTGGCGCGCTGCTGGTCGACCGCTTCGTGCCGTAGCGACGGCTCAGGCGGCGACCTCCTGGTTAGCGAGAGCTGCGCGCCGCCAGCAGTGCCGCCGCGCAGATTAGCGCCCCACCCAGCGCCACCCGTGGCGCCAGCGATTCGCCGCCGATCCAGATCGCGGTCCCGGCGGCGAACACAACTTCGCTCAGCAGCACGAGGGTGGTGACGCCGGTCGGCAAGCGGGCCGCTCCGTACTGGAGCGCAAGGTTCGAGACCAGGAAAGCCAGCGCCAGCGCTGCCGCCCCGATCACCCAGCCGGGCGCGATCGCCGGTGGCCAGGCAATCACGCTGCCGGCCGCCAACGCCAGGCCGAGCGCTGCCGAGACCACCGCTCCGCCGGTGAACATCGCCACCGCCCGCCCTTCATCGGGGGTGCCGGAGTACCTGCGCAGCAGCACGTTGGTGAAGGCGAAAGACAGCCCGCCGACCAGTCCGAGCCAGTCACCCAGCGACTGGGGCACCGGCAGGCCCAGTCCCGGCTCCCACAACACCAGCCAGGCGCCGG
>JAHYJF010000444.1 GCA_019428955.1 Burkholderiaceae bacterium | reverse complement strand
ACAAGAAGGACGTCAAGGACGGCATCATCACCTACAAGATCGCCGCCCACGCCGCCGATCTCGCCAAGGGGTTCCCGGGCGCGCAGATTCGCGACAACGCGGTTTCCAAGGCGCGTTTCGAGTTCCGCTGGGATGACCAGTTCAATCTCGGGTTGGATCCCGATACCGCCAAGGACTTCCACGACGAGACCCTGCCCAAGGACTCGATGAAGGTCGCGCACTTCTGTTCGATGTGCGGCCCCCACTTCTGTTCGATGCGTATCACCCAGGATGTGCGCGACTACGCCCGCGCCCAGGGCGTATCCGAGAAGGACGCGCTTGCGATCGGGATGAAGGAGAAGGCAGTTGAGTTCGTCAAGAAGGGCGGGGGAATCTATACCCCGGGCTGAGCTCGGGCGCCCGGGTGTCCTCGACCCGGCCGGGCGCACAAGTGAAATTCCACCGCACGCCGCGGCAGTGCGACAATGAGTCGTAGTCATCGTATCGGGAGAGCAGACAGTGAATCTCGAAAAGATCGTTTTCGGCTTCTTCATCATTTTCGCGTGCACGCTCAATTTCGGTTTCATCATCGGGGACATTGACCGGCCCGAGCTGCATCACCGCTTCGAGCTGTTCGCGGCGCTGATCGTCACGCTGATTGCCACGGTGCTCAAGCTCGGCGACCGGACCCACATCGGCGCGACCCACCTTGCCACCAGCCTGGTGGCCACCTTCCAGCTGCTGTGGGCGGCCGGCTACTGGATGTGGCTGGTGAACATCTCCGGGCAGGAAATGACGGGCACGACGATGAGCACCGTCGTCTCGCTGTCGGCTGGCGCGCTGGTCGCCAACCTGGTCTCGGTGGTGCTGCTGATCGGCGAAACCCTGCGCCAGAATCGCTAGCGACGCGCGGCAGCGCCGATTCCGAGCAGCCATGGGCGATGTTCTCTTCCTCATCTTCAGGCGCCTGCGTGCGCCGCTGATCACGCTGATCATGGTCTACGCGATCTCGATCGCGGGCCTCGCGCTGATCCCCGGGGTCGATCCCGATGGCCATCCGTGGACGATGAACATCTTCCACGCCTTCTACGTGATCAGCTACACCGCGACGACCATCGGCTTCGGCGAAATACCCTATCCGTTCAACGACGCGCAGCGCCTTTGGGTGACCATCTCGATCTACTTCTCGGTCATCGGCTGGGCGTACACGATCGGCTCGGTGTTCGCGCTCACGCAGGACGTGACCTTTCGCGAAACGCTCTACCGCGGCTGGGTGCGGTTGAGCGTGCACGGACTGGCCGAACCCTTCTACATTGTCTGCGGTTACGGGCAGAGCGGGCGCGCGATGTGCCAGGCGCTTGATGCCTTGGGTATCAGGGTGGTGGTGATCGAACTGCGCCCCGAGCGCGCCGCCGGGATCGCCATCGAGGACTACGGCAAGCCGCCGCTGGTGATCCGCGCCGACGCGCGCCTGCCGGAGGTGCTGATCGACGCCGGTCTCAACGCTCCCGAATGCTGCGGCGTACTGGCACTGGCGTCCGGCGACGAGCTCAACCAGTCGATCGCGATCAGCACCGCGATGTTGCGCCCGGGCTTGCGGGTGGTGGCGCGAACGGTCTCGCAAGTGGTCCGCGACAATCTCGAGTCATTCGAGCGCGTGGTCGTGATCAACCCCTACGAGACCTTCGCGACCAACGTCGGGCTCGCGCTCACGGCGCCTTCCATGCTGCGGCTCGAGGAGTGGCTGACCGGCGCGCCGGGCACCGAGTGTCCGGAATTCATCAGGCTGCCCCGGGGGCACTGGATCGTCTGTGGTTACGGGCGCTTCGGCCAGGCGCTGGCTCGCGAACTCGACGCCGCCAAGCTGCCCTGGCAGGCGATCCAGCGCAGCGCTGCCGATCATCGCGCGCGCGAGCCGGGGGCGATGGTGCCGGCGGCCGGCGGGGAGGAAGAGCGGGTGGTAACCGAAGACGATACCGGCTTTGCGCTCGAGGAGGCGGGAATCGACCACGCCGTCGGTTTCGTCGCCGGCACCGACAGCGACGCGGTCAACCTCGCGCTCGCCAATCGGGCCCGCCGGCGCCAGCCGGGCCTCT
>JAHYJF010000057.1 GCA_019428955.1 Burkholderiaceae bacterium | reverse complement strand
GGGTAGCGCGGCGATGGCCTCTGCGACGCTGGGCTCAGCCCCTGGCGAGTTGGCCCAAGCGGCGCTGGCTCCCACCAGATGGCCGGGCGGAACCAGCGCGGCCAGCAGGTGGCTGCGGCCGGCACCGGCAGGACCCCAGAGATAGATGAAGCGCGGCTCGCGCACGCCAGCGCGCAACCTGGTCAGCAACGCGACGCACTCGGTGTTGCGGCCGGCGACGAAATTCTCGAGCGAAGGCGGCTCTACCTGGTGCAGGGCAAGCGGTAACTGCCTCATTGGTCACGCTGGAAGAATTCGCTCTCGCGGTAGGCGCTGCGCAGGTGGCGCAAGCCGACCGCGAAGATCGCCGCCAGCGGCAGCGCCAGCAAGACGCCGACGAATCCGAACAGCGAGCCAAAGGCCAGCAGGGCGAAGATCACCGCCAGCGGGTGCAGGCCGATGCTGACCCCGACCAGCCGCGGCGTGAGCCAGAAACCTTCAAGCATCTGGCCGGCGCCGTAGACGATTGCCACTGCCGCCAGGCCGTGGAGTACGCCGAGTTGGAGCATGCCGTCGATCAGCGCGAAGGTGAGCCCCAGGGCGAAGCCGAGGTAGGGAATCGCGACCAGCAAACCCGTGAGCACGCCGATCGGCAGCCAGAGCTGGAACCCCGCCAGCAGCAGCCCGATCGAGTAGTACGCGGCGAGCACCAGCATCACCTTGCCCTGGCCGCGCAGGTAGCGCCCGAGCAGGGTATCGACCTCGTTGGCCAGCGCCATGGTCGGTTCGCGCCAACGCGGCGGGATCAAGGCCTTCACCTGGTCGAACATCTGTTCCCAGTCGAGCAACAGGAAGAACAGCACCACCGGCACCAGGAACACCATCCCCGCGATCTGCAGCGCCGCGCCCCAGCCCGAGCGGGCGTAAGCCAACAAGGCCTCCGCCCAGTCGCCCTGGTGGCCGGCGAGCCGCTCGCTGAACCAGGCGCGCAGCGACGCCGCGTCGACCGGCAGGTCGAGGCCGGCGTTGTCGCGCAACCAAGGCAGCAAGGTGCCGGTAATCGAAGCGGCGAGTTCGGGCAAGCGCGCGCGCATCACCTGCACCTCCTGCTCGATGATCGGGAACAGTATCAACACTATTGCCAGGGTCACCAGAATCGCCGCCAGCATCGTGACCACCGTGGCCAGGGCGCGCGGCACGCGGTGGGCATGGAGCCAACGCACCGCCGGCTCCAGCACATAGGCGAGGATCGCGGCCGCGACGAATGGGGCCAGCACGTGCCCGAGCGCCACCAGCAGCAGCCCGAGCGCCAAGGCGACGGTCAACCACAGCATGGTCTGGCGTTGGCGTGCGGAAAGTGGCATGGCGAGGTCGTGGTCGGCTAGGTCTGGTCAGGCAAGGTTCTTCCGGCCGTTGGATCAACACGGTTCGGCAGGGAATAGAATTAGAGGTTAATTGTATCGGGATGACTCGATGAATTCTCCGCTTTCATACAAGGACGCTGGTGTCGACATCGATGCCGGCGACGCCCTGGTCGAGAGGATCAAGCCGCTCGCACGGCGAACAATGCGTGAAGGCGTCATGGCCGGGATCGGTGGTTTCGGGGCCTTGTTTGAGATTCCGGGACGTTATCGCGAACCGGTGCTGGTCTCCGGAACCGATGGCGTCGGCACCAAACTCAAGCTCGCCTTCGCGCTGCGGCGCCACGATACCGTCGGGATCGATCTGGTGGCGATGAGCGTCAACGACATTCTGGTCCAGGGCGCCGAACCGCTCTTCTTCCTCGATTACTTCGCCTGCGGCAAACTTGATGTTGACACCGCCGCGGCGGTGATCGGGGGTATCGCCAAGGGCTGCGAACAGGCCGGTTGTGCGCTGATCGGCGGTGAGACCGCCGAGATGCCGGGGATGTATCCGGCCGGCGAATACGACCTCGCCGGTTTTGCGGTCGGCGTGGTCGAGAAGTCCGGCATCATCAATGGCCGCTCGATCGCGCCCGGCGACGCGGTCATCGGGCTGGCCTCAAGTGGCGCCCACTCCAACGGTTATTCGCTGGTCCGGCGGGTGATTGAGCGCGCCTACGGGGCGCTCGACGCGCCGCAGATCCACGAGGATTTCCACGGCCAGCAGCTCGCCGACGTTCTGCTGGCTCCCACTCGCATCTACGTGCGTGCGGTGCGCGCCGTGATGGAACGCTTGAAGGTCAAGGGGCTTGCCCACATAACGGGCGGTGGCCTGGTCGAGAACGTGCCGCGGGCGCTGCCCGACGGGGTCCAGGCGGTGCTGCAGCGCGACGCCTGGCCGATGCCCCCACTTTTTTCCTGGCTCCAGCGCGAAGGTGGGGTGTTGGACGTTGAAATGCATCGGGTATTCAATTGCGGCATCGGCATGACCTTGGTGGTGGCCGGTGCCGACGTCGAGGCCGCGCTCGCGTGCCTTGCGGATCACGGCGAGCGGGCTTGGCGGATCGGAGAGATCGTCGAACGCCCACCTGGGGTGCCAGCGACGATCGTCGTGTAGTGGGTGATGCGCGCCTCAGGCAGGGAAGAGTGCCGCTGGAGCAGCGCTGGTCGGGCGGATCGCCGCGCTCGGCCACAGCCCTGCTCCAGTCAGTCAGCGGGACAATCCGGCGCGCCGCCCTTGGCGTGACACTGGCCGTCGGGGTCGTCGCTGCGGGAGTAGCCCACGCCCAGGATCTCACGCCGGTTACGCCGGTGGTGGCCGACACCACGCCGCCGGCAGCGGCGGTCCCCGCCGATACCGCGCCGGGTCCCGGCCCCGGCTCCAAACAGCGCGAGAATTATCCGCTCCAGATCAGCGGTCCCAAGGAACTCGTCGACCTGGTGGCCGAACGCACCCTGATCGGGCGCTGGCGCAATCGGCTCGACTACGACCAGATCCAGTTCGAGGGGTTGTTAGCGCGCGCCCCGGACGAGGTCCAGGCGCTGATGCGCTCGGAGGGCTACTTTTCGGGCACGGTCGAGGTCAGCGGCGATCCCCGGGGCGTGCGGATCGACATCGATGCCGGTGCGCGCACCACCGTCAACCGGGTGATCGTCGAGGTGGTCGGGCCGGGTGGTGCCGAAGAGCCGGTGCGCGACTTCGCGCTCCAGCGCTGGGCCCTGCAGGAAGGCTCGTTCTTCAAGAGTGAGGTTTGGGAGCAGGGCAAGCGCGCGCTCGTGGACGCCCTGCGCCAGCAAGGTTACCTGAGGGCGCAAGTGGTCGAAAGCCGGGCCGGGATCGATGTCGAGAACACCACGGCCGCGGTCGCGGTGGTGATCGACAGCGGCCCGGTGATCGCCTTCGGGCCGATCCAGGTCAGCGGGCTAGCGCGTTACAGTGCGTCGCTGGTCGAAAACTTGCGGCCGTTCCGCGCCGGTGATCGCTACCTGCTCGACAACCTGCTGCTGTTCCAGACCAGGCTGCGCGATTCCGGCTATTTCAAGTCGGCCAGCGTGGTTCCCGACCTGGCGGCCCTGGAGGCTGATCCCAAAGCCACCGAAGTTCCGGTCCTGGTCGAACTGCTCGAGCAGCAGCGCCGGCGTCTGGCCTTGGGAATCGGCTTCAGCACCGACAACGGGCCGCGGGGACAGATCGGCTTTGAGGATAGGAACCTGCTTGAACGCGGCTGGCGCCTGGAATCGGCGCTGACCATCGAGGCCCAGCGCAAGAGGTTGTTCGCCAACGTGCGCACGCCTTCGAAGGAAGACGGGACGTTCTACGGCTTTGGCGGGTCGCTCGAGCGCCTCGACATTGGCGGCGAACTCTCGGACAATTCCAACCTCTACGTCGGGATCGGCCGCCGGCGGGCCGAGGTCGAGGATTTCGTGTCGCTTCAGCACCAGGCCGAACGTCGCTTGACCGACCAGGCCAGCGGGACTCCGGTCAAGGAATTCATCACCGCGACGGTCCTGAGTTATGCCTGGAACCTGCGGCGCCTGGATTCGAGCGTCGACCCGCAGCGAGGCTACACGATCAGCGCCCAGGTCTCGGGCGCTCGCCAGGGCTGGTTGTCGGACGCCAGTTTCGCGCGGCTGCACGCGCGCGGCATGCGCTTCTGGCCAATCGCGGCGGAGTCGTTCGTGGGCAGCGGCACTCTGGTGACGATGCTCGAGCTAGGGGCCGTTCTCGCCGACTCGACTAAGGGCATTCCTTCGGAGAACCTGTTCCGCACCGGCGGCGCGGGGTCGGTGCGCGGCTACGACTATCTCCACCTCGGGGTCAACGATAATGGCGCCACCGTTGGCGGGCGCTACCTCGCGGTGGCGAGCGTCGAGTTCCAGCGCCCGATCCGAGAGGGCCTGAAAGGCGCCGTGTTCATCGATGTGGGCAACGCCGCCGATACGCTCAGCGGCCTTTCGCCCGCGATCGGGATCGGCGTCGGGGCGCGGGTCAAGACACCGGTCGGACCAATCAATTTCGACCTGGCGTGGGGCAACGAGTCCAAGCGGCTGCGGTTGCACTTCTCGGTCGGCTACACCTTTTAGGTGCATTGACATGGCCTGGCGCAAGACCCGGTGGACCATGACGGCCTTGATAGCGCTGGTGCTCGCACTTGCGTTCGGGCTCTGGGTGCTTGGCCAGACCGTGGCCCTGCGTTTCGCGTTCGACCAGGCGAGCAGCGCCACCGACGGGAAGCTCTCGGCGCTGGGGGTGCGCGGGACGCTCTATGGCGGCGTGCGGATAGCGCGGCTGCGCTGGCAGGACAAGGGTCTCGATGTCGACGCCAGGAACCTCACGGTGCGCTTCTCGGTGCGGGCCTTGCTCGAGCGCGAGATTCGGATTTCCCGGGTGCACGTCGCCAGTATCGACGTGACCTTGCCGCCGCCCAGGCCCGGACCGGTCACGATGCCGGAGACCTTGGCATTGCCTGTCCCGGTCGACGTGGCGTCGCTGCTGGTCGATCGCCTGACGGTGCACGGAGCGGGCAGTCCCCCGGTGGTGGTCGAGAAGATCGGGTTGTCGGCCCATTATCGCGACGGCCGTTTTCGCGCCGAGACCTTGCGCGCCGCTCAGCGTGAACTGGCGGTGCGTGACGGCTACGTGGAGATGGCCGACACCCAGCCCTATGCGCTCCAGGGCGAGATCGCGCTGGGCAGCGATGCCCTGCGGCGCGCGCTTGCCGGACACGCTGCCGCTGAACTGCTTCAGCATAACGAAGCCGCGGTGGCGCTGAGCGCGCGCGGCGACTTGCACTCGCTCGAACTGATTGCCGCCACCGACCTGTCCGGGGCGTCGTTGGAGGCAACTGCCACGCTGCGACCGCTGACCGAGCAGCCGTTTACGGCCGTCGACCTGAGTCTTTCCGGACTCGACCTGCGACGCTTCGTCGCCGCGGCGCCAAGCGGGGAGTTGACCGGGACCGTACAGCTGCGCCACGAAGGCGGCTGGCGCGGCAAGTTCGAGCTGGTCAATGCCGGTCCGGGGGCGCTCGACCGCGACGCGATTCCGCTAACGGCGGCACAGGGCGATTTCGCCATCGACGACCGGGGGTTTGAACTCTCGGCCCTGAACATCAAGGCCGCGGGCGGCGGGACGGTCACCGGCAGGGCCCGGATCGAACTGGTCGGCCGGCAAGGCATCGCGGGCTACGAAATTCCCATCGGCGACTCTCATCTGGCGGTGCGCTCGCTGGACCTGCAGTCGCTGGTGAGCTCGCTGCGCACTACCCGGCTCGACGGCACGGTCGCCATGGTCGGCGGCGCCATCCTGCTCGACCTGAGTCAGGGTGAGGTTGCCGAGTTGGGCGGGCCGCTGGCGCTCAAGGCCCGCGTCAATTTTGCCCAGCGGGAAGTCATCATCGACCAGGCGCAGATTGTCACCCGCGACGGTACGGTCAACGCGGCGGGCAACATCCGGCTCGACGAAGGGCCGCGACTGGCCTTTGCGGGTTCGGCGGAAAACTTCGATCCGGGCCGCTGGCTCGAACAGCGCGACCTGGCGCGGGGGCGCGTGGCCGAGACACTGATCAATGGCGATTTTCGTTTTGATGTCCAGGCCGGACCGATCCTCGATGGCAGTGCGGCGCTCGAGCTGCGCGCCAGCCGCTGGGCGGGGGAAGCCGTCGCGGGCCGCATCAAGGCGCGGGTCACCGGGTCGGCACCGGCGGCGCCGGCACCGGCGGCACTGGATCATGGTTCGTCAGCCTTGGCGATTGCGCGGGTCAGTGAGGTGGACGTCGACCTCACACTGGGCGGTAATCGCGTGCGGGCCAACGGGGCACTGGGTCAGCCAGGCGATCAGATGTCATTGCGGGTTGCGGCACCACGGCTGAAGGCCATCGATCCGCGGGCCTCCGGCCAGCTGACGCTCGAGGCCGAACTGCAGGGGCGGCTTGGCGGGCCGGCGATCAAGGCCAGGATCGAAGGTTCGAAACTTGCCTGGGGCGACCAGGCGTCGATCGGCGCGATTACGGCCCGCATCGAGTTGCCTGATCTTGCGGCGGCCGCATCGTTGCTCGACGGCGGTAGCGTCCCCGGCAACCTGACCGTGGCGCTGCGGGCCGAGAAACTGGGGGGCGGGGCGGCAGCGGTCGACCTGCTGACTGTTGACGCCAGCGGTAGCATCGCAGCCCACCGCTTCGTGCTCAGTGCGACCACTTTCGGCCAGACGCTCGAAACCTCCGGGTCCGGCAGCTATGTGCTGGCCAAGAGCGCTACCGAACCGGGCAGCTGGCAAGCCAAGGTACTCGAGGCGAAGATCTCGGGGGCAGTCGCAGCCAACTTGAAAGGACCGGCGCAGCTGAGCGTCGGCAGCGACGGGGTGAGCGCGCAGCAATGGTCATTGACGCTGGCTGGCGGCACCGCCGCGATCGCAACCGCGCAATACCGCCGCGGCCGCTTGCAGTCCAGCGGCCAGCTCGCAGACCTGCAGGTGGCCCGGCTGCTGGAACTGGCGGACTCGGTTGGACGTGCTCTCGGGCGCGCGCCGGCCGTGGGCAGGGACAAGAACCAGCAGCAAGTCGCCAAGGAACTCGAGGGTCTGCGGCTGGATGCGAAATGGGAACTGGCCGGCACCGGTATCGACGACCTCAGCGGGCAATTGAATGCGCGGCTGCACGAAGTGGCGCTCGAAGGTGTGCCGCTGCTGCAGCTCGGAAGTGGCAGCAAGGCTGACCTGAAGCTCAGCAATGGCAGGCTCGATGGCAGCCTGGAGTTGGCGCTGCCATCGCTCGCGTTCAGCCGGCGCTATACCGGCGCTGAATGGGCCGCCGATGGCCAACTGCGACTCGATGGCCGTCTGGGGGGAAGCATTCGCAAACCGATCTATTCGGGCGAAATCATCGGCGATCGCCTGCAGCTGCTGCAACGCTCCATGGGCTGGCGGCTGAGCAATGGCGCACTGCGGGCCAGCTTCGACGGCGAAAACCTGATCATCAGGTCCTTGCGCATCGAAAGCGGCAAGGGCTCGATCGAGCTGCGCGGCTCAGCCCAGTTGCTGCCGGTCGGTGCGGCTCCTGCGACCGGCACGGGCAAGCCGCCGGCGCGCGTGCGCGGTCGCTTCGAGTTGCTGGCGCGCCAGTTGCCGATTCCGATCGGGCCGGGACAGCGTCTGACCCTTTCCGGTGACACCGCGATCGTGGGCGACGAGCGTGCCCTGATGTGGACCGGCAAGCTTGCCGCCGACGAGGGCTTGATCGAACTGCGCAGTGCCGGTGTCCCCGAGCTCCCGGACGACGTCTTCCTTTCCGACCGCAGTGGCCGGTTCGAGGGCGGCCCGCCGGCAAACGGGGGGGCAGTCGCGAAGGAGTCGCCGCTGCGCTTGGCTGCCGACGTCGAGATCGACCTCGGGAAGAGACTAAGGGTGCGCGGCGGTGGGCTGGACGCGCGCCTCGAGGGATCGATCAGGCTTACAGGGACCTTGCCGAGCAAGCCCCGGGCAACCGGGCTTGTCCGGGCGATCGATGGCGTCTTCGTCGCCTACGGCCAGAAGCTCGAGGTCAGCCGCGGCATCTTGCGTTTCCAGGGCGAACTGGACAATCCGGCGCTCGACATTGAAGCCGTGCGCCGCTTCCTCGCGGTCACTCCCGGGGTTGCAGTCACCGGCACGGCCCTCTCGCCGCGAGTCAAGCTGATCTCGACGCCGGAAGTGCCGGACGCCGAAAAACTCTCGTGGCTGGTGCTCGGCAGCGGTCTCGACGAAGCCGGCGGCGGCGCCCAAACATTCGCGCTGCGCCAGGCGGCCAGTACCTTGCTGGGCAATGACGACGGTACCCTTTCGGGCGGGATCGGCCAGGCCCTGGGCATCGATGTGCTCGCGGTCGGTTCGGTGCGCGACACCAGCCCCACCTCGGCAATCGCCGACCGGGGGATGTTGGGTGCTCAAACCGCGGGAACGCTCGGCTCGGTGGCCCAGAGCGACGTCGTCACGATCGGCAAGCGCCTCTCGTCGCGTCTCTACTTGAGCTACGAGCTGGGTCTGCGCGGAGTCTGGAACCTGGTGAGGATCCAGTACGACATCAGCGACCGGCTTTCGCTGCGCGCCCAGACGGGGACCGAAAACGCGGTCGACCTGCTCTGGTACTACTGGTTCGACTAGAACCAGAGATCAGGTTCGCGCCGCCTCCTGAGCTAGACTTCGGGACTAGGTCAACGCCAACCAGCATGGAGCCCATAAGATGGCCAACCACGTTTACAAATATATCGAGCTCACCGGCTCTTCGCCCGAGTCCAGCGACAAGGCGATCAGAAACGCCATCGCCAAGGCCAGCGAGACAGTGCACAACTTGCGCTGGTTCGAGGTCGGCCAGATCAGGGGCGAAATTGTCGGCGGTGCGGTAGGCCACTGGCAAGTGACGCTCAAGGTCGGGTTCACACTCGACTAGCGGTCGCGGCCGGCGCCGGCTGGCCGCAAGCCCGCGGCCAGGGCGGCGGCTCAGCCCGGTTCGTGCCCGCCAAAGCCTTTGCGCATCAGGGCCAGCAGACGATTGGCGGTGTCGGCCTTGCCCTGCGAATCGAACCGGCTCATCAGTGCGGCAACCAGCACCGGCGCCGGTGTTCCCTGGCGGATAGCCTCGTCGACGCTCCAGCGCCCCTCGCCGGAGTCGGCAACCCGCGGCGCTATTGTCTCGAGCGCTTCGGTGCCCTGCAGCGCTTGCGTGGTGAGGTCAAGCAGCCACGAGCGCACCACGCTGGCGTGGCGCCAGTTCTCGGCGATTTGCCCCAGGTCCAGGTCCAGCTCCGGACGCCCGGCAAGCAGCGCGAAACCTTCGGCCAGCGCCTGCATCATCCCGTATTCGATTCCGTTGTGGATCATCTTGACGAAATGGCCCGCTCCGCTCGGCCCGCAGTGCAGCCAGCCGCGCTCGCGCCCCGGTGCGAGCACCTGGGCGTAGCCGATCACGCGCTCGATCGCCGGGCGCTCGCCGCCGAGCATCAGGCAATAGCCGTTCTCCAGGCCCCAGACGCCGCCCGACACCCCGCAGTCGACGAATCCGATACCGTGTTGCGCAATTTCGGCGCCGCGCCGCTGGCTGTCGAGATAGTTGGCGTTGGCGCCGTCGACGATCAGGTCGCCGGCCGTGAGCAGCGCCTGGATTTCGCCCAGCACCTGCTCGCTCGCCGCTCCCGAGGGGAGCATCATCCAGACCACGCGCGGGACCGGCAGCGCCCCGAGCGCCGCCGCCAGCGATTCATGGACGACGACTCCCGGCTCGCCGGCCAAGGCCGCGCGCGCCCGCGCACTGGCGTCGAAGCCGTGGACGGAAATGCCGCCGCGGGCCAGCCGGCGTGCCATGTTGGCGCCCATCTTGCCCAGCCCGATCAGGGCCAGCGGGCTGGAAACTCGGTCAGTGCTCATTACCTGATCTCCCAAGCGAGGCGGCATCATCCTTGATCATAACCGTGGCCCTGGTTGCGTGACACCGTCGAGGAAGTCGGCGACCCGCTCGATCACCTGTTGGGTGGCGTCGGGGGCGAGACAGTCGATCACCGCGCGCTCGGGCATTGCGCGCAGCCAGGTGAGCTGGCGCTTCGCCAGTTGGCGGGTCGCGGCCACGCCGCGCTCGATCATCTCGTCGCGCAGGGCGCCGCCAGGCGCGCCGGCTTCGAGCCACGCCCAGACCTGGCGGTAGCCAACGCAGCGCATTGCCGGCAGCTGCGGGTGCAGGTCGCCGCGCGTGCGCAGGCTGCGTACCTCGTCGATCAATCCGGCCGCGATCATCGCCGCGAACCGCTCGGCGATGCGCTCGTGCAGCACTGCCCGGCGCGACGGTTCAAGTGCGATTCGCAAGTACAGCGCCGGCGGCGCCGGGCGCCTGGTCTCGCTCGCATGCCACTGTGACAGCGTCCTCCCGCTGATTTCGAAGACCTCGAGCGCGCGCTGGATGCGCTGGGCATCGTTGGGCGCGAGGCGCGCCGCCGTCACCGGGTCGACGGCGGCCAGCCGGGCGTGCAGCGCCGGCCATCCGAGCGCCTGGGCTTCGGACTCGAGCCGGGCGCGAATCTCCTGGTCGGCAACGGGGAGTTCGTGGATCCCGGCGGTAAGCGCCCGGGCGTAGAGCATCGTGCCGCCGACCAGCAATGGCAGCCGAGCGCGCGCGCTGATTTCCCCGATCAGCCGGCGCGCATCCTGCGCGAAGCGCCCGGCCGAATACGCATCCGTGGGATCGACGATATCGATCAGGTGGTGTGGCACCTGCACGCGCTCATCAAGTGTCGGTTTGGCGGTGCCGATATCCATGCCGCGATAGACCTGTGCCGAGTCGACCGAGATGATCTCGACCGGCATGCAGCTCGCCAGCGCCATCGCCGCCACGCTCTTACCCGAGGCGGTCGGACCGAGCAGCAGGATGGCGCGCGGCGTGGTCACTGGCCTGGGCCCCGGTTCAGCGCTCGCCGGCGGCTTTGCTGCGCGCCGCCGCGGCCTCGTCGTCACGCCGCTCGGTGCGCCGCACCAGGGTCGCGGCCACCAGCGCGGCGCACAAGGTGATAGCGCCAATGGTCAGCGTCAGCGGCACGACCGTGCCGTCGTGGCTGGCGCCGATCCAGGTTCCGACCAGCGCCGCCGCCACGCTCAGGACAAAGCCGAACAGCGCCACCGCGGCGCCGGTATTGCGGGGGAACGGCCCGACCGCGCCGACCTGGGCACAGGATTGCAGGATCGCGTGGGCGACCATGACTCCCACCATCGGCAGCAGCAGGGTAGCCAGAGTGTGGATGCCGGCGAACGCGAACGCGGCCATGACCGCGCCCGAGGCGCAGCTCAGCGCCGCGCCGCGGTAGAGCGTGCCGTAGAGTCCGATGATCGGCAGCATCCAGCGCGTGATCCAGGTGCCGACCAGGTAGCCGCAGACGATGAACGCAAAGGTGAAGCCGAAGTACTGCGACGGGATTCCGAGCACGCGGATGATGACGAATGACGAGCCCGAGATAAAACTGAACAGGGCGCCGTAACTGAGCGTCGCCATCAACGTGAACGCCCAGAACTGGCCGTTGCGGCCAATGTGCAGGTAGTTCTTCAAGAGCGGACCGAGGTCGGTGGCGTGGCGATCACGCGCCATGTTGGTCTCGGGCAGCCAACGCCAGGTCGCGGCCAGCACGAGCGCGCCGCCGATCACCATCACCACGAAGTTCGAACGCCATCCGAGCGCCGCAAGCAGGATCGCGCCCGAGATCGGCCCCACGATCGGTACCAGCGACATCCAGGTCATTGTCCGCGCCATCACCTGCGCGCCGGCCGGAACCTGGTAGCGGTCACGCACGATGGCGCGCGAACACACGACCGTGCAACACACCCCGAACGCCTGGATCAGACGTGCTAGAACCAGCACCGCGAGCGTTGGCGCCAGCGCACCGAGCAGCGACGCCGAGGTGTAGAGCACCAGTCCCCACAATGCCGTGGGGCGGCGACCGAAGCGATCGGAGAGCGGTCCCGCAATCAGCTGGGCACCCGCGAAGCCGATCATGAACGCAGTCAGTGTCATCTGGACGGCCGCGGGGGTCGTCGAGAAGGCGTCGGTCAGCGCCGGCAGGGTCGCCAGGTACATGTCAGTCGAGAACGGCTGCATGCCGATGAACGCCACCAGCAGGAACAGCAGCGAGGGCGCAATCTCCGGCGTTGCCGCCCGAGACCCGCCGGCGGGTGCAGCCTGCGGGGTTGGGGTGGTCATTGCCCGCGCAGGAACCACTGGTCCAGTTCGCCCATCGTCACCCTGAGCCAGGTCGGGCGGCCGTGGTTGCACTGGTCGGCTCCGGGCGTGCGTTCCATCTGTCGCAACAGCGCGTTCATCTCGTGGATCTCGAGGCGGCGATTGGCCCGCACCGAACCGTGGCAGGCCATCGTCGCAAGCAACTCGTTGCGCAGTTCCTCGATGGTATTGGTGGTGCCGTGCGCGAGCAGTTCTGCGAGCACTGCGCGCGCCAGCTCAGCCGGATCAGCGGCCCCGAGCAGGGCCGGTACCGAACGCACCGCGATCGTGCTCGGCGAGAGCACGCTGCACTCGAGCCCGAGTTCCAGCAACGTCCCCGCCTGCTCCTCGACTCCGGCAACAGTCACGGCATCGACGCGCAGCGTGACCGGAATCAGCAGCGGCTGGACCGCGAGCGCGCGCTCCGAGTACTGGGCCTTGAGACGCTCGTAGACGATTCGCTCGTGGGCGGCGTGCAGGTCGACGACGATCAGGCCCGCGATGGTCTGGGCCAGGATGTAGGCGCCGTTGAGCACTCCGATGGCGTAGCCGAGCGGCGGAGCGTCGCCCTCAGGCTCGCTTGGCGGGCTGGTGAAAGCCGCGCCGGCGCTGCCGCTGCGGTAGATGGCCTGAGGTTCGCCCAGAGCCAGTAGGCTCTGGGCGCCGCCGAACGTTCCGGCCCAGGATGTTCCCGCCATGGCGCCGGGGGGCGCTGATGGCCAGGCCGCGCGCTGGCGTAGGGCTCCGCCGGGCCCGGCCGCAGGCCCCGCATCGGCCCCCGCGGCCTGGCGCAGCGCGTCGCGCACCGCATAGTGAACCAGGCGATGCACCGCCTGCTGGTCGCGGAACCGGACTTCGGTCTTGGCCGGGTGGACGTTGACATCGACCAGCCGTGCTTCGAGTGTGAGCGAGAGCGCGTAGACCGGCTGGCGGTCGCCGTGCAGCACATCGGCATAGGCCTGGCGCACCGCGTGGGCCAGCACTCGGTCGCGGACGAACCGTCCGTTGACGTGGAAGAACTGCCGGTCGGCGCGGCTGCGGCTGGCCGTCGGCAGCCCGACCAGTCCGCGCAAGCCCAGCGTGGTGCTGCCGGCGTCGATCACATGGTGGGCGTCGGCAAATTCGTCTCCCAGCGCCGAGAGGGCGCGTTCGGCCCACGTGACGGCCGGCCAGCTGGCGACTCTGCGGCCGTCGACGTAGGCTGTGAACGAGACCTCGCAGTGGGCGAGCGCCACGCGCCGCAGCGCCTCCAGGCAGTGCCCGCTCTCGGTCGCGGGGCTCTTGAGGAATTTGCGCCGCGCCGGAATGTTCGCGTAGAGGTCGCGGACTTCGATCACCGTTCCCGGTGGGCCGGCGGCCGGCACCGGCGACGCTCCGGGGTCGTCGCCCTCGATCTGGCTGGCGTGTTCGGCCGCCGCCACCCGGCTGGTGATGGTGACCTGCGCCACCGACGCAATCGAGGCCAGGGCCTCGCCGCGAAAGCCCAGCGTTGCCACTTCCTCGAGCTCAGCGAGGCTGACGATCTTGCTGGTGGCATGGCGCAGCAGTGCCAGCCCGAGTTCATCGGCCGGAATGCCGCCGCCGTTGTCGGTCACGCTGATGCGCCGGACCCCGCCTTCCTCGAGGCGCAATTCGATCCTGGTCGCGCCCGCGTCGAGCGCATTCTCGAGCAGTTCCTTGACTACCGATGCGGGCCGTTCCACCACCTCGCCGGCGGCGATCTGGCTGATCAGGCCGTCGGGAAGGGCGCGAATCGGCCGCCACCGCACCGGCGCCACGGCACCGCGGTTATTGGGTTCGAGCATCGGTCGATTATATGGGCCTCGCGTGCGCACCGGGTATCATCCACTGCGCCATGGACATAAGCCAGCTCATCGACCTCTTCCTGCATCTCGACCGTCATCTGGCCGCCGTCACCCGCGACTACGGCGTCTGGGTCTACGCGCTGATGTTCGCGATCATCTTTGTCGAGACCGGGCTGGTGGTAATGCCGTTTCTGCCCGGCGACTCGCTGTTGTTCGTCGCCGGGACAATCGCCGCCGTCGGTGGCCTGCAACTGTGGGTGCTGATCGTGTTGCTGATTGTCGCGGCGGTGTTGGGTGACGCGGTCAACTACTTGGTGGGACGTTTCTTCGGCCCCAAGGTCTTCGGCTGGGAACAGTCACGCTTCTTCAACCGCGCCGCGTTCGAGCGCACCCACCAGTTCTACGAACGTTACGGCGCGATCACGATCATCGTGGCGCGGTTCCTGCCCTTCGTGCGCACTTTCGCACCCTTCGTGGCCGGCATTGCCCAGATGAGCTATCCCCGGTTCGCCCTCTACAACGTGGTCGGCGGCGCGCTCTGGGTCTCGTCCCTGAGCACGTTGGGTTTTTTGATCGGCAACACCAGCTGGGTCAAGGCGAATTTCTTCCTGGTAACGCTGGGAATGATCATCATCCCGGGCTTGCCGGCGGTCTTTGAGGCCCTGCGCCACCTCTGGCTGGCCCGCCGGGCGCGCCGCACAACCGGCGCTTGAGTGCGTCGGCCGAGGCCGGCGATCAGGTGGTTTCGCGGGGCGGGAGGGGATGCTTGCGCAGATACGCCTCGAGCCCCTGGAAAATGGCCCGCGCCACCGTGCGTTGGTAGCGCGGGTCGGCGAGCCGCTGCTCTTCCTTGGGATTGCTGATGAACGCGGTCTCGACCAGGATCGACGGGATGTCCGGGGCGCGCAGCACGGCGAAGCCGGCCCGCTCGACTTCCGGTTTGTGCAGCCTGCCCACGCGCCGCAACTCGGCCAGCACGATCCCGCCCAGTCGGGTGCTCTGGCGCATCTGGTCGGTGGTCGAGAGGTCAAGCAGCACCTGCGCCACCTCGCGGTTGCGGCGTCCGAGATCGACGCCACCGATCAGGTCGGAGCGGTTCTCGCTGCCGGCGAGCAGGCGCGCCGCGGTGCTGCTGGCGCCGCGCTCCGAGAGTACGTAGACCGAAGCTCCGCGGGCGTCGCGTTCGACGAACGCATCGGCGTGGATCGAGACGAACAGGTCGGCCTGTACCCGGCGCGCCTTTTGTATCCGGGTCGACAGGGGCACGAAATAGTCGCCGTCCCGGATCATGTAGGGCCTCATCTCGGCGTTTCTGCCGATCAGGTCACCCAGTTCGCGGGCGATCGCCAGCACCACGTCCTTCTCGCGTGTGCCGCCGCGGCCGATTGCGCCGGGATCCTCGCCGCCGTGACCGGCGTCGATCGCCACGGTCATCATGCGCCGCGCCGGCGCCACCTTGGAGCGCGAGCGGGGAGTGCCCCGCGGCGCGGTCGCGTGCTTGGCGTCGCGCTCCCTGATCAGTCCTGCCAGCCGGTCTTCCGAACGGCCATTGCCGTCGGCGCCATCGTC
>JAHYJF010000443.1 GCA_019428955.1 Burkholderiaceae bacterium | reverse complement strand
TGCGCTGATCGTAAAGCTGGGGGGGGCGCCGTCACCGGCGCCCCGCCCTGCTACTTGCTGGCGGCGAGCTGCTCGTGGATGGCTTGCGCGGCGCGCTTGCCGGCGCCCGCCGCCAGGATCACGGTGGCCGCCCCGGTCACCGCGTCACCGCCGGCATAGACCATCGCCTTGGAGGTCAGGCCGGTCTGCTCGTCGGCGAGCAGGCAGCCCTTCTTGTTGATCGAGAGCCCCGCAGTGGTCCGGGTCAGCAGCGGATTGGGAGTGGTGCCGATGGCGAGAATCACGTTCTCGGCAGGCAGGACGAATTCGCTGCCTTCGATCGGAATCGGCCGCGCGCGCCCCGAAGAGTCGGGTTCGCCCAGTTTCATCTTCTGGCAGCGCAAACCGGTCACCCAGCCGTCATCGTCACCGATGACTTCGAGCGGATTGGTCAGCCAGTTCATCTCGACGCCCTCTTCCATCGCGTGGTGATATTCCTCCACGCGCGCGCCCATTTCCTTTTCGCTGCGACGGTAGACGATCATGGCCCGCTCGGCGCCCATGCGCATCGCGGTGCGAACCGCATCCATCGCGGTGTTGCCGGCACCGATCACGGCGACCGCCTTGCCGACGTGGACCGGAGTGTCCGAATCGGCGTCATAACCCTTCATCAGGTTGACGCGGGTCAGGAACTCGTTGGCCGACATCACACCGTTGAGATTCTCGCCCGGAATGCCGAGGAACTGCGGCAGACCGGCGCCGGTGCCGATGAAGACCGCCGAATAGCCGAGATTGTTGAGCAGGTCGTCGAGCGCGATGGTCTTGCCGATGATGACGTTGCAGACGATCTCGACGCCCATCGCCTTCATCAGGCCTATCTCCCAGTCGAGAATATCCTTGGGCAGGCGAAACTCGGGGATGCCGTAGCGCAGGACACCTCCGGGAGCGTGCAGCGCCTCATAAACCGTAACCGGGTAGCCGAGCCGCGCGAGTTCGCCGGCGCACACCAGCCCCGATGGTCCGGCGCCAATCACCGCGATCTTCTCCTTGCGGGTGAGCTTGGGTTGGACCGTGGGCGGCTGCAAGCGCTCCCAGTCAGCGACATAGCGCTCGAGGTGCCCGATGGCCACCGGGTTGAAGCGATTGGTCAGGCTGCAGTCAGCCTCGCATTGCGACTCCTGCGGGCAGACCCGGCCGCAGATCGCCGGCAGCGGATTGGCGCTGCGCAGGATCTTCGCCGCTCCGGCCATGTCGCCGATTGCGACGGCGTGGATGAACTCCGGAATCGGCACGTTTACCGGGCAGCCGCCGACGCAAACCGGATCCTGGCAGCGCAGGCAGCGCTCGGCCTCGAAACCAGCATGAAACCCGGTGTAACCCTGATTGACCTCGACGAAATCGTGCGCGCGAGCCTGCGCATCGCGCACCGGCATGGTGGTCTTGTCTGAACGCTTGAGTGGCATTAGATCGTGCCCCTTTCTTGCATGCAGGAGAGCCGTTCACGTGCCTGCTGCTCCTCCTTCACATAGGCCTTGTTGCGGCGCATCGCGACGTCGAAATCGACTTCGTGAGCGTCAAAACAGGGGCCGTCGATGCAGGCGAACTGGGCCTTGCCGGCCACCGTCACCCGGCAACCGCCGCACATGCCCGTGCCGTCCACCATCAACGGATCCATTGAAACCAGGGTCTTGACGCCGGGGCCCCGGGTGGTCTCGGCAACCGCGCGCATCATGGCCATCGGGCCGATCGCGACCACATGATCGGGCCGTCCCGGTCCGTCGCCATCGATCAGTTGCTGCAGTCGCTGGGTGACGAAACCCTTGAATCCGGCCGAACCATCGTCGGTGCAGATCTCGACGTTGTCGCAGACCTGGCGCAGATCATCGACCAGCATCAGCAAGTCCTTGTTGCGCGCGCCCAGGATGGCCGTGGTCCGGTCACCGCGCGAACGCAGTTCGCGCATCAGGCACAACAGCGCTGCGGAGCCAAAGCCGCCGCCTACTCCGCATACGTGTCCGCCCGCTGGCAGGTCAATCGCGCTGCCCATTGGCCCCGCGACGTCGAGGATCTCGTCGCCCGCGCCGAGCTGGTGGATCCGCTCGGTGGTC
>JAHYJF010000056.1 GCA_019428955.1 Burkholderiaceae bacterium | reverse complement strand
ACGTCTTCGGCATCCACGGCATCGGCGGCATCATCGGCGCCATCGGCACCGGCATCTTCGTGTCGCCGGCTCTGGGCGGCGTCGGTGTGGACGACTACTCGATGGCCGGCCAGGTGGTGACGCAGGCTACCGGCGTGCTGATCACCATCGTCTGGTCGGGTGTGGTCAGTCTGGTGCTGTTCAAGCTGATCGACATGACCATGGGTCTGCGCGTCACCGAAGAACAGGAACGCGAAGGACTCGATACCGCCAGCCACGGCGAGCGGGCCTACAACCTCTAAACCCTCCTTTCTCCGAGGAAGCTGGGGCGCTCTGCGGAGCGCCCTTTTTTTTGGGGGGGCGTGGAGCAGATGCGCCCTGTTTGGATCCACCTGCCGTTGATCGACACCGAAACGGTGCGGTCGTGCACTAAAAAAATGCCCAAACCACGCGAGCTTCATAGGCGATCTTTGGCAATAGTTGCTTTGAATTCATGGAGATAAAAGGCTCATAGCTCGTGGCACGGGGGTTGCTTAACAACAAGTGAATATTACGAATATTCACTTTGGTAATACCACTCATCCAAGGAGCCCAGCATGAATGTGAAGCACATCAGAAGCACCCTGAAGACGCTGTTGACCCGGCTGGTGATCCCCGTCGTTACGGCCATGGCCATTTCGGCCCATGCTGCCCAACCCCTCAAGATCGGCTACAGCGACTGGCCGGGCTGGGTGGCGTGGCAGGTGGCCATCGACAAGGGCTGGTTCAAGGAAGCGGGCGTGCCCGTCACCTTCGAGTGGTTCGACTACTCCGCGTCCATGGATGCCTTCGCGGCCGGCAAGATCGACGCCGTCACCATGACCAACGGCGACGCCCTGGTGACCGGGTCGGCCGGTGGTAAGAGCGTGATGGTCATGTTGACCGACTACTCCAACGGCAACGACATGCTGATCGGCAGGCCCGGCGTCCGTTCCGTCCAGGCCCTCAAGGGCAAGAAGGTGGCGGTCGAGGTCGGTCTGGTCGAGCACCTCCTGTTGTTGAACGCGCTGAAGAAGGCCGGCCTGAAGGAATCCGACGTCACCCTGGTCAATGCCAAGACCAATGAAATGCCGCAGATGCTGGCCTCGGGCGCCGTCGCCGCCGTGGGGGCCTGGCAGCCGGTCGCCGGGCAGGCCATGAAGGCGGTGCCGGGTTCCCGTCCGATCTACACCTCGGCCGACGAGCCCGGCCTGATCTACGACGTGCTCGCCGTCAATCCCGGCAGCGCCAAGCAGCGCCGCGCCGACTGGGTGAAGGTGGTGAAGGTGTGGGACCGCGTGGTGAAGTACATCAACGACCCCAAGACCCAGCCCGATGCCGTGAAGATCATGGCGGCCCGTGTGGGGGTTTCTCCCGAGACCTACCTGCCCCTGCTCAAGGGCACCAAGCTGTTGAGCCTGGACGAGGCGAAGAAGATATACGTCAAGGGTGAGGGCTTCAAGTCGCTGTATGGCTCCACCAAAGTGGCTGACCAGTTCAACGTGGCAAACGGCGTCTACAAGGCGGGAGAGGACATCGACAGCTATCTCGATCCGTCCTTCACCTTCGACAAGTAAACCTTTAGCAGCCTCGGATGACAGCGGAGATGGGCATGATTGCCAAATGGATCAGGGCCGACGCGGGTAGCGACGCGCGGCAGCGCACCCTGCTGGGAATCGGTTCGTTTCTGCTGCCGTTGCTGGTCTGGTGCCTGGTGAGTTATGTCCCGTTCATCTGGCATCCCAAGGTCGAGGTCACCGATCCCGGTGGCGTCGACTACTTCCAGGTCGGCATGCTGGTGGATTCGTCCCAGTTCGAGGACGAAGCCGCCTACACGCGGGAGGAGAACCTGGCCCCCCCGGCCGGCAAACCGGCCAACCCCATTTACCTGCCGGCGCCGCATGAAGTGGCGAAGGCGTTCTATACCGGTTTCGCCAAGCAACCGGTGCAGAAGGACGCGCCCTGGCTGCACGAGAGCCTGTGGCACAGCATCCAGATCATTTTCTGGGGCTTCCTGATCGCCTCGGTCATCGGCGTGCCGCTGGGCATCCTGGCCGGGACCTATACAACATTCGCCCGTCTGAGCGAACCCTTCATCGAATACTTCCGCTACCTGCCGGCGCCGGCCTTCGGTGCCCTGGCGGTGGCCATCCTGGGCATCTACGACGGCCCCAAGATCGCGATCATCGTCATCGGCACGCTGTTCCAGCAGGTGCTGATCGTCGCCAACACCACCCGCAAGCTGGAAGCCACCCTCATCGAGGCCGCCCGCACCCTGGGCACGAAAAATATGAAGCTGCTGACCAAGGTGGTGGTCCCCGGCATCCTGCCCGACCTCTATCGCGACCAGCGCATCCTGCTGGGCTGGGCCTGGACCTACCTGATCGTGGCCGAGCTGATCGGCACCAGCTCCGGCATCACCTTCTACATCACCCAGCAGGCGCGCTACCAGCATTTCGACAATGTCTACGCCGCGATCATGATCATCGGCATCATCGGCTTCGGCACCGACCTGATTCTGGCCCGGCTCGGCCGCCGCCTGTTCCCCTGGGATCGCACCCAGGATCGCCGCTGAGGGCGCACGCCATGAACCCGAACACCCTGCCCAGCTACCTGGATCAGTCGGAGGCCGTGAAGGCGCGCTTCGACCGGATCAACCAGCGCGAAACCATTCTTGAGGTGCGCGGCCTCGGCAAGCGCTTCCGCTCGCCGCAGGGCGAGGTCGAGGCGCTGCGCGGCATCGATTTCAGCGTCCGTCGCCGCGAATTCGTTTGCGTCATCGGCCCCTCCGGCTGCGGCAAGTCGACCCTGATCCGCATCCTCGCGGGTCTGGAAGACCATACCTCGGGCGACGTGCTGCTCGACGGCAAGCCGGTCAGCGGACCCGGCCAGGACCGCGGCATGGTGTTCCAGGGCTATTCCCTGTTCCCCTGGCTCACGGTGAAGAAAAACGTGATGTTCGGGCCGCAAATGAATGGCCGCAGCCACGACGAGGCGGCGCGGGATGCCCAGATCTGGCTGGAACTGGTCGGCCTGGAAAAGTTCGCCGACGCCTATCCGCACCAGCTTTCCGGCGGCATGCGCCAGCGCGTCGCCATCGCCCGCGCGCTGGTCAACCAGCCGCGCATCCTATTGATGGATGAGCCCTTCGGCGCGCTCGACGCCCAGACCCGCTCGAAGATGCAGTCGCACCTGATCGACATCTGGAAAAACATCGACATCACGGTGCTGTTCATCACTCACGATCTCGACGAGGCGATCTACCTGGCCGACCGCATCCTGGTGCTGAAGGCCCATCCGGGCGAGGTGCAGGAAGTGATCGAGGTGCCGGTGCCGCGTCCGCGCGCGCCGGGCCAGTTCAACACGCTGGAATTCCTGGCCACCAAGGCGCGGCTGGAGGCGCTGATCCATCCGGCGCCTGAGCCGCTGCCGGAAGATGAGCGGGCGGTGAAGCCGCATCTGATTCGCTTCACCAACGTCAACGACAACGTTGAGTAAGAGACTCTGTATGCGCTGGTCCGATCTCACCTGGTCCGAAATTCCCGACGTGCTGGCCCGTTGCGGCCAGGCCGCCATGTTGCCGGTGGGCGCCACCGAGCAGCACGGCCCGCATCTCGGCTGCGGCGTCGACTTCGTGATCGCCGAACAACTGTGCGCCGCCGTTGCCGCGCAGACCGGCGTGCCCATGCTGCCGATGCTGCCCTACGGCTGTTCGCTCGGCCACAGCAGGCGCTGGCCCGGCACGATCGCGCTGCAGCCCATCACCCTCATCGAAGTCGTCAAGCAGGCTGGCGACTGGGCCTATCACAGCGGCATTCGTCGCCTGTTCATCGTCAACGCGCACGTCACCAATGCGGCGCCGCTGCGCTGCGCCCTGGAGATGCTGCGCGCCGAGCATGACGACCTGATGGTCGCGGTGATCAATACGGCGACGCTCAGCGAACGGGTGCGCCAGTTCCACTGCGCCGACGCCGCCGACTGGCACGCCAACGACGCCGAAGCCTCGATCATGCTGGCCATCGCCCCCGAAGGTGTGCGCCCTGACAAGCTGCGCGAGGCCGACGATCCGGACCGTACCTGCGGCTGCGTCTTCGCGCATCCGGTCAACCGCACCAGCCTGAATGGCGTCACCGGCACGCCCAGCCTTGCCAGCGCGGAGAAAGGCCGGCGCTGGTTCAACTGGCTGGTGGAAGACCTCGCCGCGCTGGTTCGCACAGGCAGCGTGGAGACACCGCCGCTCGACCATTCCTATTACGGGGACATTGTCTCCGCCACAACCCGATAGACAAGGACGCATCATGAACACGATCGACGACACCGCCGTGCTGGAAAAACCGGACACCGGAACCCATCATTCGGCCGAGGCAACCGCGCAACTGCAGCGCGAGCTGACCGACAAGGGCGTGAAATACTGCATTGGCGCCTACGTCGACATCCACGGCGTGCCCAAGGCCAAGGTCGTGCCGATCGCCCACCTCGGCCAGATGGCCCGGGGTTCCGAGCGCTACACCGGTTACGCGCTGGATGGCCTCGGCCAGGCGCCCAACGACGACGAGCTGACCTCTGTGCCGGATCTCGACCGCGCCATCCAGCTGCCGTGGGAGCCGAAGATCGCCTGGATTCCGGCCGACAATCACTTCCAGGGCAAGCCCTACGCCCTGAACACACGGGTGGCGCTGAAGAACCAGCTGGCCGAGGCGGCCAGGTTGGGCTACGGCATGAATCTCGGCATCGAGTGCGAGATCTTCCTGTTGAAGCAGAACGCGGACGGCAGCCTGTCGGTGCCCATCACCGACGATAAGCTGACCAAGCCCTGCTACGACGTGCGCGGCTTCGTCGACAACTTCTCCTGGCTCGACAAGGTGGCCACCTCCATCAACGACCTCGGCTGGGACCTGTATTCGTTCGACCACGAAGACGCCAACGGCCAGTTCGAGTTCGATTTCAACTACGCCGACGCCCTGACCACCTGCGACCGCCTGACCTTCTTCCGTTTCATGGCCAAGCACTACGCCAAGGAAGAGGGCCTGCTCGCCACCATGATGCCCAAGCCCTTCGCCGACAAGACCGGCAACGGTGCCCACTTCAACATGTCGATCTACGACCTCGATACCGGCAAGAACCTGTTCGCCTGCGCGCCCGAGGACGATCCGCACGGCATCGGCCTCACCCCGCTCGGCTACAGCTTCGTCGCCGGCATCCTCAAGCACGGCCGCGCCCTGTGCGCCGTATTCGCGCCCACGGTGAACAGCTACAAGCGCCTGGTCCGTCGCGGTGCGATGAGCTACTTTTCCTGGGCGCCGGTGTTCAATTCCTGGGGCTCCAACAACCGCACCAACTCGGTTCGCATTCCGTCCGGCGGCGGTCGATGTGAATCGCGCAACGCCGATGGCGCGGTCAATCCCTACCTGGCGGCCACGCTGGCGCTGGCCGCCGGCCTCGAAGGGATCCGCGAGGGGCTCGATCCGGGCAACCCGAATGAAGACAACCTGTACGCCATCGGCGACGACGAACGGCGCGCGCGCGGCATCGAGTTCCTGCCGCAGACCCTGCAGGAGGCGGTCGACGCCTTCGCCGCCGACCCGCTGGTCGAGGCCGCTTTGGGCAAGGGGCTGCGCGACGAGTTCATCCGCTATAAAACCGAAGAATGGGAGGCCTATCACCTGTCGGTCAGCAAGTGGGAAGTGGAACGCTACAGCTACATGTTCTGAAGCCGGGACCGGACCGCTATGACGACGAAAAACGGAAGCGACAGGGTCTCCAGCCTGGTCAGCCGCATCAGCGTTTCGCTGCCGCCCGACCTGCTGGCCGAACTGGACGGCATGGTCGTGGGCCGGGGCTACGACAGCCGTTCGCAGGCGATCGGCGAGATGGTCAACTACCAGCTGGCCGAGCACAAGCGCAGCCTCGGCAACGCGGTCATGGCGGGCACGCTGACCCTGCTGTACAACCGCGCCACGCGCGGCTTGCAGGGCAAGCTTGCGGATATTCAGTACCAGCACGTCGCCGAGGTCATCAGTTCGCTGCATGTCCACCTGACCGAGGACCAGATGCTGGAGGTGATCCTGGTCCAGGGGCCGGCCATCCAGCTTCAGGCCATCGCCAATGAAATAGTCGCCCAGCGCGGCGTCATCACCGGCCGGCTGCAATTGCTGGCGGCGGTCATTCCGCCCCTGCACGCGCCGCCAGACGAAAAGGAAATGTAATGGAACATCACGAACTTGAACTCGGTAACCCACCGGCTTCAGCGCCCGTCGATACGCCCGAGTACTGGCGTCGGTTCGCGCCCGATCTTGCGGCCGACACGGTGCTGTTTTCTGAATTGGTGCCCGGTGGCGGTCATTGGTCCTACCGGCTGCCGCGCGGCACCACGCTGCGCATCACTGCACTGGATGCCGGGGCCAACCTGTCGCTGGTGCTCTACTCGGCGCAGGAGAAACTGGAGCGCTACAACATGCCGGATTCGCTCAAGGCCCAGCACACCGCCCACTACACGCGCGGCCACGTGCTGATGAGCGACATGGGGCGGGCCATGGCCTCGATCACGGCCGACAGCCTGGGCTGGCACGACCCGCTCGGCCTGTTGCTGGACAATCGTCTCATGCACGAGAAATATGGCGACCACGCCTATCAGGAAAACCGCAACGGCATGACCCGCTCCGGCCGCGACGGCCTGCTGATCGAGATCGGCAAATATGGCCTGGCCAAACGCGATCTGGTGGCGCCGGTGAATTTCTTCAGCAAGATCACGGTCGATGCGGAAGGCCGTTTCCGCTATGTGCCCGACCATGCCCGGGCCGGCGATTTTGTCGACCTGCGCCTGGACATGGATGTGCTGGTCGCCTTTTCCAGCGCGCCGCATCCGCTCAATCCGGCACCGGTCTACCCGGCGAGCAAGGTCGGCCTGGCTGTCTGGCGTTCCGGCCCGGCGCCGGCGGACGATTACTGTCGCGCCTTCCGCCCGGAAAATGCCCGCGCCCTGCACAACACCGACATGCTCTATCTGGCTTAGGAGAACGGCCATGACTGCGACTGCCATACGCATCAAGGAAAGCACGCTGGCCCCCGAGGCTGCCGTGCTCGACCAGACCTTGCCGGCCGGCGAACCCTACCTGCTGGCGATCGACAAGGGCCAGACGCTGCGCATCGTCGACCTCGAAGGCAACCAGGCCGTCGATGTCATCTTCTACAACCGCGACGACGGCGCCGAGCATTACAGCGCCACCGAAACCCTGCTGCGCCAGGGCGGCATCTACCTGACCACGGGCTCGGTGTTGTACAGCGACGACGGCCATCCCATGCTCACCATCGTCGCCGACACCTGCGGCCGCCACGACACCCTGGGGGGGGCCTGCGCGGCCGAGAGCAACACGGTGCGCTACGCATTGCAGAAAAAGTTCATGCACAGTTGCCGCGACAATTACCTGACCGCGCTGCAGCACGCCGACATCGGCCTCGGCAAGCGCGACCTGGTGCCCAACATCAATTTCTTCATGAACGTGCCGGTGACCGAATCGGGCGAGCTGAGCTTCGCCGACGGCGTGTCGGCGCCCGGCAAATACGTCGAGCTGCGCGCCGAGATGAACCTGTGGATGCTGGTCTCCAACTGTCCCCAGCTGAACAATCCATGCAATGCGTACAACCCGACACCGGCCCGCTTCCTGCTCTGGAACCCATAATCCATCCGGCCCGGGACGACCCTGCCGGCAATGAAAAGAAGTGGGACGCCCCACACAGGTGACACATGTTCAAAAAAGTCCTGATCGCCAACCGCGGCGCCATCGCCTGCCGCATCATCCGCACCCTGCGCACGATGGGGGTGAAGTCGGTCGCCGTGTATTCCGAGGCGGATCGCCATTCGCTCCACGTGCGGCTCGCCGACGAGGCGGTCGAGATTGGCCCGGCCCCGGCAGCACAGAGCTATCTGCGCGCCGAGAAGATCCTCGAAGCCGCGCAGGCCACCGGTGCCCAGGCCATCCACCCCGGCTACGGCTTCCTGTCGGAGAATCCCGGCTTCGCCGAGGACTGCGCCGCCGCCGGCATCGCCTTCATCGGTCCCAGCCCGGCGCAGATGCGCGCCTTCGGACTCAAGCACACCGCGCGCGATCTGGCCGAGCACAACAAGGTGCCGCTGTTGCCCGGCTCCGG
Organism: Burkholderiaceae bacterium; assembly: GCA_019428955.1. Taxonomy (GTDB): domain Bacteria; phylum Pseudomonadota; class Gammaproteobacteria; order Burkholderiales; family Burkholderiaceae_E; genus JAGXFR01. The sequence goes on along the minus strand of JAHYJF010000056.1, from coordinate 7,439 downwards.
TCTGCTGATTGATGCCGGCCACGCCCAGGCCGAAGCGGCGCGCATCGGCTACCCGGTGATGCTGAAAAGCACCGCCGGCGGCGGCGGCATCGGCATGCGCCTGATCTGGAGCGCCGACGAACTGGTGGAAGCCTTCCAGTCGGTCGAGCGTCTCGCGCGCGCCAATTTCAAGGAGGCCGGCATCTTTCTCGAAAAATACGTCGAGCACGCGCGCCATATCGAGGTGCAGATCTTTGGCGACGGCAAGGGGCAGGTGGTCGCGCTGGGCGAGCGCGATTGCTCGGTGCAGCGGCGCAACCAGAAAGTGATCGAGGAGACCCCGGCGCCGGGCCTCACCGATGTGCAACGCGAGCAATTGCTCGCCACAGCAGTGCGCCTCGGCGAAGCCGTCGGCTACCGCTCCGCCGGCACGGTCGAATTCGTCTACGACACCTTGAGCGGTCAGTTCTACTTCCTGGAAGTGAACACGCGGCTGCAGGTTGAGCACGGCGTCACCGAGGAAGTCACCGGCGTCGACCTGGTCGAATGGATGGTGAAAGAGGCCGCCGGCGAACTGGACTTGTCCGGCTTCAGGGCCGAGCCGCAGGGCGCGTCGATGCAGGTTCGTCTCTACGCCGAAGATCCGGGCAAGGACTTCCAGCCCGCCGCCGGCGTACTGACCGAAGTGGTTTTCCCGGCCGACGCCCGCATCGAGACCTGGGTCGAACGCGGCAGCGAGGTGCCGCCGTTCTACGATCCGATGGTCGCCAAGATCATCGTCAAGGGGCGCGACCGTGCCGAGGCGTTGGAAAACATGCAGCAGGTGCTGGCCAATACCCGCGTCGCCGGCATCGAGACCAACCTCGGCTACCTCGCCCAGATCGTGCGCGACGCGGTGTTCGTGGAAGGGCGCCAGACCACGCGCTACCTCAACGCCTTCCACTATCGCCCGGCGACCGTCGATGTCATCGAACCCGGCGTGCAGTCGAGCATCCAGGACTGGCCGGGTCGCACCGGCTACTGGGACGTCGGCGTGCCGCCGTCGGGGCCGATGGACGCGCTGGCGCTGCGGCTCGCCAATCGCCTTGCCGGCAACGAAGGGGGCACAGCCGCGCTCGAACTGACCGTGGCCGGCCCCACGCTGCGCTTCAACTGCGATGCGCGGATCGCGCTCGCCGGTGCCGACATGGGCGCCGAGCTCGACGGGCAGCCGCTCGCCAACTGGGCGGCGCATGCGGTGAAGGCCGGTTCGATCCTGAAACTCGGCGCGATCAGAGACACTGGCTGCCGCAGCTATCTCGCGGTGTGCGGCGGCTTCGACGTGCCGGATTACCTTGGCAGCAAGTCCACCTTCACATTGGGCCAATTCGGCGGCCATGCCGGACGCACGCTGCGGGTCGGCGACGTGCTGCACATGCATCAAGTCGATGTAGGTCGGCCTTCAGGCCGACATGTTGGGCTGAAGCCCAACCTACACCCCGCCTACACCCACGCCTGGGAAATCGGCGTGCTCTACGGCCCGCACGGCGCGCCGGATTTCTTCACCGACGCCGACATCGACATGTTCTTCGCCACCGACTGGGAAGTGCACTACAACTCCAGCCGCACCGGCGTGCGCCTGATCGGCCCGCGCCCCGAGTGGGCGCGCAAGGACGGCGGCGAAGCCGGCCTCCACCCATCCAACATTCACGACAACGCCTACGCCATCGGCGCGGTCGACTTCACCGGCGACATGCCGGTGATCCTGGGGCCGGACGGCCCCAGCCTCGGCGGCTTCGTCTGCCCCGCCACCATCGTGCAGGCCGAGCTGTGGAAGATGGGCCAGTTGCGCCCGGGTGACACGGTGCGCTTCAAACGCCTCTCCCAGGCGCAGGCCGAACGCTTGGAAGCCGCCCAGGATGCTGCCATCGCAACCTGCTCACCCCCCTTTGAAAAAGGGGGGCAGGGGGGATTTAGCACAGGTTCCCCTCCCGTAACGCCCACAGGAATCCCCCCCAGCCCCCCTTTTTCAAAGGGGGGAGACGACAGCCTCGCCGAGCCGGTGCTGCATCGCATCCCCGCCAGCGACAACCCCGTCGCCGTCATCTACCGCCGCGCGGGCGACAAGTACCTGCTGATCGAATATGGCCCGCTGGTGCTTGACCTCAACCTGCGCTTCCGCGTGCACGCGCTGATGACGCATCTGCAGGCGTTGGCCGTGCCGGGCATCCTCGACCTCACCCCCGGCATCCGCTCGCTGCAGGTGCACTACGATTCGCGCGTGCTGCCGCTGGCCAAACTCATGGACTTGCTGCTGGCGGCCGAAAAGGCGCTGCCCGCGATCGAGGACATGCAGGTGCCGACCCGCATCGTGCACATCCCGCTGTCGTGGGACGACGCCGCCACCCAACTCGCCATCGAGAAATACATGCAGTCAGTGCGTAAGGATGCGCCCTGGTGTCCGAGCAACATCGAGTTCATCCGCCGCATCAACGGCCTCGACAGCATCGAGGAGGTGAAGCGCATCGTCTTCGACGCCAGCTACCTGGTGATGGGCCTGGGCGACGTCTACCTCGGCGCGCCGGTGGCGACGCCGGTCGACCCGCGCCATCGCCTCGTCACCACCAAGTACAACCCGGCCCGCACCTGGACCCCGGAAAACGCCGTCGGCATCGGCGGCGCCTATATGTGCGTCTACGGCATGGAAGGCCCCGGCGGCTACCAGTTCGTCGGCCGTACCCTGCAGATGTGGAACCGCTGGCGGCAGACCGCCGACTTCACCGACGGCAAGCCGTGGCTGTTGCGCTTCTTCGATCAGGTGCGCTTCTTCCCGGTGAGCGAAGCCGAACTGCTGAAAATCCGCGAGGATTTTCCGCTCGGCCGCTACCAGCTGAAGGTCGAGGAAACCCGCTTCAGCCTGCGCGAATACAACCGGTTCCTCGCTGACAACATCGAATCCATCGTCGCCTTCAAGACGCAGCAGCAGGCTTCGTTCGACGCCGAGCGCGAGCGCTGGCGCGCCAGCGGCCAGGCAGAATACGCTAGCGACCTGACGGTGGCCGAAGCCGCCCCCGACAGCGAACTCGACCTGCCGGAAAACGGCCGGGCGATTGCCAGCCACGTCGCCGGCAACGTGTGGAAGGTGGAAGTGGAGGAGGGGGCGGAAGTGAAAAAGGGCGACCCGCTCGTCATTGTCGAATCGATGAAGATGGAGTTCGCCGTGCTGGCGCCGTGCGACGGCCGCATCCACAAGGTGTTCTGCCGCGAGGGCGGGCAGGTGTCCGCCGGGCAGGACCTGCTGGTATTGGTGAGCGAGGAATAGAAAATGAAACCATCGCTCGACATCGCCGCCCTGCGCCGCCTGTATGAATCCGGCGAACTCACCCCGCTTGAACTGGTGGACGACCTGCTCGCCCGCCTGAACAGCGAAGACAGCCACCACATCTGGATCAGCCGTCTCGACGCCGACGCCCTGCGCGCCTATGCAAGAAAGCTCGAAGGCAGGGACATAGCCAGCCTACCGCTCTACGGCATTCCCTTCGCCATCAAGGACAACATCGACCTTGCCGGCCTGCCCACCACCGCCGGCTGTCCCGAGTTTGCGTACGCGCCCGAACGCAGCGCCACCGTGGTGCAGCGCCTGATCGACGCCGGCGCGATCCCCCTGGGCAAGACCAATCTCGACCAGTTCGCCACCGGCTTGAACGGCACCCGTTCGCCCTACGGCGCCTGCCGCAACGCCTTCAACTCCGACTACATTTCCGGCGGTTCCAGTTCCGGATCAGCCGTTGCGGTGGCACTCGGCCTGGCGAGCTTTTCGCTCGGGACTGACACCGCCGGCTCCGGCCGCGTGCCCGCTGCGTTCAACAATCTGATCGGCCACAAGCCGAGCTGCGGCGCGCTGTCCACCCGCGGCGTGGTGCCCGCGTGCCGCTCTCTCGACGCGGTGTCGATTTTTGCGCTGACCGCCGAGGATGCCGAGCGCGTGCTGGCGGTCGCCGCCGGCTCCGATGCCGAGGATGAGTATTCAAGACCGCTGGCGCCGCACGGCTTCGACTTCGGCCGCGCGGCTGGCTTCCGGTTCGGCGTGCCCAGGCCTAAGGACCTGGAATTCTTCGGCAACGCCGAGACAGCGCGGCTGTTCGGCGTAGCGGTGGAACGATTGAAAGCGCTCGGCGGCACGCCGGTGGAAGTCGACTTCGCCCCCTTCCTCGACACCGCGCGCCTGCTCTACGGCGGCCCCTGGGTCGCCGAACGCTACCTTGCCATCCGCAAATTCTTTGATGCCCAGCCCGACAAAGTCTTTCCGCCGGTGCGCGAAATCATTGCCGGCGGCCGCGACTACAGTGCTGCAGACACTTTCGCCCATTTCTACAAGCTGCGCGCGGCCAAACGGGTGTGCGATGAAGTGTGGAACGACATCGACGTGCTGCTCACCCCTACTGCCGGCACAATCTACCGCATTGACGAGATACAGGCCGACCCCATCCGCCTTAACGCCAATCTCGGCTATTACACCAACTTCATGAACTTGCTCGAACTCGCCGCCACTGCTGTTCCGACCGGGTTCCAGAGCGACGGCCTGCCGTTCGGCGTCACCCTGATCGCGCCGCCGCACCAGGACGGCCCGCTGCTGCATCTCTCGTCGAAAATGCAGCAGGCGCTGGGTGCAAGGCTTGGCGCCACGGATTACGCGCTGCCACGCGCCGAATCACTGAATTTGCTGCCGGACGGACAGGTGCGTGTCGCTGTCGTCGGCGCCCACCTCTCCGGCCTGCCGCTCAACCATCAACTCACCGAACGCAACGCGCGTTTGGTGGCAATCACGCAGAGCGCCCCCCAATACCGCTTATACGTGCTTCCTGACGGCAAGCGCCCGGGACTCATCAAGGTACAGGAAGGCGGTACCGCTATCGCCTGCGAAGTCTGGGAAATACCCGCCAGCCAGTTCGGCACCTTCGTCGCCGGCATCCCGGCGCCGCTCGGGATCGGCAAGCTGGCGCTGGCCGATGGATCGGTGGTGAACGGCTTTATTTGCGAAGGCATCGGCGTGGTCGATGCGCGGGACATCACCGAATACGGCAGCTGGCGGGCGTGGCTGGCAGGCCCGGCGAATGGACCGCAATAACGCTGCCCGGCTCGCGGCTGTTGCCTAGCGTGCCGTGCCCGGAGAACCCATCTTCAGCGCCCCTTCCTTGAACGCCTTGAACGCCGTCTGGTAGTAGGCCACCGCCTCGTCGTGCAGGCGCGGGTCAGCCGGCGCCTGCGTGGCGTTGCCGTCGGCGTCGATCGCGTAGGTGTCGATGCGCTGCTTGGGACCGAGCACGACCAGCTTATCCGCCTTCAGATAACCGAGTTCCTGGTAGTTGCTGATGAAGGCGCGCCGCCCGTCATCGCCCTGTTCGAACAGCGACAGACCGAAGAAATGGTCGTCGCCGGGCAGGCCCATCACGTCCAGAAGGGTTGGCGGAATGTCGATCTGGCTGGCCAGGCGGTCGTCGCGCCCGGGCGCGAGCAGGGCCGGCGCGTAGAGAATCAGCGGGATGTGATAGCCGGCCACCGGCAGCTTGGTCTTGCCGGCGGCCGAGGCGCAATGGTCGGCGACGATGACGAACAGGGTGTCGTTGAACCAGGGCTTGCTGCGTGCCTGGTCGATGAAATGGCCGATCGCGTAGTCGGTGTATTTCACCGCGCCCTCGCGCTTGCCGGGCGAGGGAATGTCGATGCGGCCGTCCGGGTAGGTGTAGGGCCGGTGGTTGGAGGTGGTCATGATCTGCGCCAGGAAGGGCTTGCCGGCGGCGTGGGCGCGGTCGAGCTGCACCAGACTGTTGTCGAAGAGGAACTCGTCGGCCACGCCCCAGACGTTGCCGAAGCCGACCGATTCCTTGGGGAAGTCGGTGCGGTCGACGACGCGATAGTCGTTGCCGGCGAAATAGCCGTTCATGTTGTCGAAATAGCCATAGCCGCCGTACAGGAACAGCGTCTCGTAGCCTTGACGGCGCAGAATCTCGCCGACCGTGGCCAGATGCTCATTGCCGGGCCGGCGCACGATCGCCTGGCCGGGGATTGGTGGCGTGCCGAGCGACAAGGCCTCGAGCCCGCGCACCGTGCGCGTGCCGGTGGCGTACAGGCGGGTAAACAGCAGGCCTTCCTCGGCCAGCGTATCGAGTCGCGGCGTCAGGCCCGCCGGATTGCCGAAGCTGCCGAGGAATTTGGCGGACAGGCTTTCCACCGTAATCAGCACGATGTTCTTTGGCGGGCGCTTGAACGGCACGCGCTGCGGATCGAAGGCCTCGCTCTCGTCCGCCCCGGGGCGCAGCGCTTGGGTAAGCGGCTTCCGCTCGACGCCGAGTTCAGCGAGGATGCGATCTGCCTGCGCTGCAGGCAAGGTCGCATAGAAGCGTTCGTAATCCAGTTCATTGCGCTGATAGGCGGCAAAAAAGGTCATCAGGCCATTGCCGGCCAGCTCGTTGGCGTAGGCGTTGCCGGAAAACTGCATCTGGTCGACATCGGCGAGATGCATGGCGCCCCAGGGCAGCGCAAACGCCAGCGCAGCGTACGCGACGCGCCAGCCTGCCTGGGTCACGGGAACGCCCGTGGCACGGATGCGCGCGCGGAACAGCCAGGTCGGCAAGGCCGCCAGCGCCGCCACGCCGGCGAGCAGCGGCAGCACCGGATACGACTCGACGATGTTGCCAATCACTTCATGCGTGTAGACCAGGTAATCGACGGCGATGAAGTTGAAGCGGGTTTCGAACTCCTCCCAGAACACCCATTCCGCCAACGCGCCGAACAGCAGGAGCGCTGCCATCAGGAAGAACATTGCCAGCCGCAGCCCGCCCCGCCAGCGCGTGTTGCGCCAGCGCGCCGGCCACAGCGCGGCCCACAGCAGCATGGGCGCGAGCAGCCAGGCCAGTACCGTGAGGTCGAATCCGATGCCGCGCAGGAGCAACTCGGGCCAGAGCGAAAGCGGGGTCTTGTCGAGGCCGGTTTGCCATGCCAGGGCCAGACGCGTCAGGATGGCGACGCCCAGAAAAAATAAGGCGTAAGGCAGAAATGGCAGGGAAACGAGGCGGAATGGGCGAGATTTCATGGGGTGGGTGGGGGAGGGACAGACAGGGCGTCAGCTGCGACGGATTGCCGCGCCCCCGGTCGATAGAACCCGAAGGCTGGTCCGGGAAATTCTCGGATTAACAATTATAAGGCAATGGTCAAAGCGTCTGCCGGTTCCTGCCCTGGGCCGCCATCTGCTCTGACCTGCGCTTGTCCTGCGGACGAGGAAGGGATGGCTGGCCCTAAGTCGGGGAAAGGCGGGGCTGCGCATGCTTCGCACTGGCCGATGAGCTTGTCCCATAAAAGAACAGCGCCGTATCGCTTAATGCGATACGGCGCTGTTTTGTGCAACAACAAGCGGGGTCGGAAAAGATCCAGCCCGCTTGCTTCGCTTACTTGATGCGCATGTCGTTCTTGACGGATTTCAC